>JAGWYI010000171.1 GCA_018969455.1 Bacteroidota bacterium
TTTCCCAGGCGCAATTTCCGGGCCTCCATGCACTTCACAAGCACATCCTGAAAATGGTAGGCGATGGAACCTACAAAATGAACCGGAACCTGTTGGGCGCCCTGGTATTTCAACACCTGCCGATCAAGAAAGTCGGACAAACACTGTGCCACGAGGTTTTGGATAAATGGATGGCTTAAATATTCGCTTAAAAAGCGGGTAAATGTTGCCAAATACGCATTCGCTCCTTTTTCGTAAACCTTGTCTTTTATGGCATCCAGTCCCTCCGGATAAGCCTCCAAAAAGGCCTTTAACAAATCCTGGGGCAGTTCCCGGTAAAAAGCGGCGCGCAATAGGGCTTTCCCCAGGTAAGTTCCACTTCCCTCATCGCCCAAAAGCCAACCCAAAGAAGGCACATTGTCGAGAATTTGGGCGCCATCAAAATAGCAGCTGTTGGAACCCGTACCTAAAATACAGGCAATTCCCGCACTCCGACCGCAAGTGGCACGTGCGGCAGCCAACAAATCGTGCTCTACTTCCACTTCGGCCTTCGTAAAAAGGGCTTTTAATGCCAATACCACAATTTCGGCCCGATGCGCATCATGGATGCCTGTACCGTAAAAATAAACGGCTGTCACCTTATCCGCACTGATTTTGGGAAGCAACTGCGTTTCAACAATCGTTTTGATTTCCGCAGTCGTGTGAAAAAAAGGACTAAATCCTACAGTATTTTCAAGGGTTTGATCACGACCGCTGTTAATGAGCAGCCAATCGCATTTCGTGGATCCACAATCGGCAATAATTACCATGTTCTGATTCAACTTAATAGGCTCAACAAAAGAATCCCAAATTCCGGCACGATCTGGTAGTGTATTTTTTACACGATGCCGCAAAAATAGTTTTTTATCCAACATTAACGCCATTTAGCCTCATTTGTATTCAAAATTCACATAGAATTATCCTGAAAAAATATTTTACAAACATTTTGTTGTTTATTTAAAATAAAATGTTTTACTTTGTGGCGTTCTTTATTCGTTCACCTTAATTTTTACATCATGACGCCTTATCATCATGTACATCCACCCGAATTCAACAGCAGCAGGGTAACGAAGTCGGCCTCACTGGATTGGCTGCAAGAACAGATACTGTGGAAAATAATCGTCTTGTTCGCATTGGTTTACCTCGTATGGTGCGACAAAGTATCGATTGTTTTGGGCGAAATGCCTCAAAACCAGGCGGGTTTGGCACACACCGGTAATCCCATTCGAACAGCCTTGCTGAGTCTGGGAGGCGATCCTCCTGCCCAAACCGTATGCCTGCCGCCGGAAACCCAAAGCAATCTCACCCATGTGCTGGATCCTTCTTTTGCGAAACGAAACGGGGTGGAATCAAAGCTTGTGGCTGAGAAAGCCTCCATTTGCCAAACTTATATCCAGCGATTCGCTCCAGTCGCCATCGCTGAAATGCGTCGAACCGGCTTGCCGGCCAGCATTACCCTCGCCCAGGGCCTGCTGGAAAGCGATGCCGGCCAAAGTGCCATTGCCAAATCCATCAACAATCATTTCGGGATTAAGTGCTTCTCCCGAAAATGCAAAAAAGGTCACTGCAAAAATTATACAGATGATTCCCATAAAGACTTTTTCATCCGATATGATAATGCCTGGGAATCCTATCGCGCGCACACCGAGTTTTTAAAAAACAGCCACCGATATCAATCGCTTTTCAAACTGGGCCCACTGGCTTATCAAAAATGGGCCAATGGCCTCGCAGCTGCCGGATACGCCAGTGACCCACAATATGCAATGAAACTCATCGCCATCATTCAACAACTACAGCTTGATAAATTGGATAAAAAATTCAAATAGTTGCTGCTCAGGAAGCAAAACTTCTTTTCCAAAACCTGCATTTCAATCTTTTACACATTTCGATATAGTTAAATTTTTTTTCATAACTGTGTCGCTTTGTCCATCTTTTAAGGTTGTGGTTCGGGCAATCCTTGCTCACAATACGAGAAATTAATGTTGTGTTTTTTTCCCATCCGATGATTCCGTAAAGGCTCTGACGTAAGTCAGGGCCTTATGGAGTTGTTCCTCCTCTGAAAGCAGGGTATTATCAAGTACAATTGCATCTTCCGCTTGCCTTAAAGGGCTGTCTTCCCGGGTAGAATCGATGAAATCACGATGCTTCAAGTTTTCACGCACGGCCTCCCAGCTTTCTTCAATACCTTTGGATGCCAGTTCCAGGTGCCTTCTGCTGGTGCGTACATCCACATCCGCGGTTAAAAACAATTTTAATTCTGCATTGGGGAAAACAACAGTTCCCATGTCCCGGCCATCGGCCACAATTTTTCCGCGTTTTCCAAAATCTTTTTGCAACCGAACCATCTCTTTTCGCACCAGTGAATTGGCCGCTACCAAACTGACATGTTCGTTAACTTGCATGGTACGAATGGCGGTTTCTACATCAACATCATTTAAAAAGGTATGATTTTGGCCATGAATTCGCTCAAAATGAATGGAAATATGTGCCAAGGCAGCTGAAACAGCGGCAGAATCGTTGTAATCGATTCCATTTTCTAAAAAATACAGGGTAACCGCCCGGTACATCGCCCCAGAATCAAGATAAGCCATATGGAGTACCTTTGCCAGACCTTTGGCCAGGGTACTCTTTCCACAAGAAGAGAAGCCGTCAATCGCAATAATCATAAGAGTATCCGGTGTTTGAGGGCAAATTTACCAGGATTCGCCGGATTTTGTGGACAAACCAGCGAAATCCGTCCTGATTTATCCACAAAATCCGGCGAATCCTGGTATAAATCAACAAAATAGCATTCTATGAATCCCGGGCTTTCTGAATGGCTCTTACTGTTTTTCTGCGCAGCGAGTTTGTGCCAGATCGGGGTGTATGCCTTGATCGGTTTTAAAGGATGGAAAAAACTGCCCGACGCAAACACGCCGACCCTATTGGATGCCTTGCCCCCGATAAGTGTTCTGATCTGTGCGCGCAATGAAGCCCAAAACCTCCGGCACAATCTTCCCCAAATTCTTACACAGCAATACCCTGCCCCATTCGAAGTTTGGGTCATCAACGATGCATCGACCGATGAAACATCCCCTGTTTTGTCGAACCTAGAATCTATTTACCCCAATTTGCACGTTTTACACATTAATGAAAAAAAACATGCCGGTAAAAAAGCCGCATTGTCTGCCGGAATTCGAATGGCGCAACACGACTGGCTGTTGCTTACCGATGCAGATTGCCAGCCTTGTTCCCCCTATTGGTTGCTTCAAATGGCCCAAGCCATGGGCAGCCCGAAAACGGAACTCATTCTTGGATTTGCACCGCTTTTTCACGGGAAAAATACCGTACAACAATGGGCCCGATATGAAGTATTGCACACTGCTTTTCTCTACGGTGGATTTGCATTTCTAAAATCGCCTTACATGGGGGTTGGTCGAAATATGGCCTATCGAAAGCGATTGTTCCTACAAAAAAAAGGTTTTGAGGCGCACCGGGAAATACCCGCAGGCGATGACGATCTTTGGGTAAATGCCCATGCCAATGCACAAAATACGGCCCTGGTTGCACACCCAAATGCCCTCATGTACTCTTCGGCGCCCGATCAACTCCAAAAGTGGTTCATTCAAAAAAAACGACACCTTAGTGTAGCGCATCATTATCAGTTGATGCATCAATTGGCACTTGCAGCCATCGCAGCAAGCCAGGTATTTCATTATTTTTTATTGCTGCTGCTCCTGCTTACAGGTAAATACCTGCCGATCGCTTTGCTTGGCTATGTATTGCGACAAATTATTTTAAATGTATCCATGCAAAACTGCATCAAAACAATGGATTGCAATGACTTACGGATTAAAATATTTATATATGATATTTTTATGACATTGTATATTGGTCTGTTTGTACCCTATCAATTGATCGTCAGACCGACCCGAGTTTCCTGGAAATAGCTTATCGTAAAAAAGTTTTTTCAAAAACAGCCTGATTTTCCCGGTCATCCCGAATCTCCAGGCGAACGCGATGCATTCCTGGCGGGAGCCCCGAATCAAAGGTGTGGGTTAGGCGCGCTCTTTTCCGATCGTATTCGAATAGCACCCATTTATCATCAATGGTGCCACGGTAATACAAGCCATCAGCCAGCCCATTAACGGCCATATTATCACTGATTCGGAAAGCCATTTGGCTTTTTTTGCGCATATCCTTGTTGAAAACCACTGGTGTTATTTTCGGAGCAGTGGTATCAATCATGACGCAATATTGGCCAAACTCTCTAATTTTTGACATCAAGTGATCGCCGCGCCAGCTGGCCCCGCAATTATCCGGTTTTCCGTCGCCGCATTTGGCAATTACGGCTTTGTTGCGCAGAGATTCCGGCAAATCATAGGGCCGGATTTGCACCTCAAAATAGGAATGTACCGGCGTTTTGCCATCCTGAATATGATGCATTGGGCTAAATTGGCCTTTTTCTGATTTATTAGAAACAAAATAATTGAACGTAAGGGTTTCATAAAGCGCACCTTTGGGCATGATCAGGTTTAGATCGCCCAACATCAATTTGCTTTCCTTGCCATAAGCCAGTTTCAGGCGGTTTTCAATGGTATCATATTGTTGGATTTTGGCGGGATCCTGTATTACCCAAAATTGAAGGGAATCAGCGTTTCCATGGGCATCAGCCACCATTACATTGATTTTAACCGGCCGATTGGAATCCAGTTTTACCAATCCCTTGGTCAACGTGGGGCTATAAACCTGACCAAGCGCATCACCTGGCAGAATAAAACAGCGGTGAAACCAAGCGCCAAAGCGTTTCAATGCTGCATAATCAACATGGGCATTGATGTATCGGGTTTGGTCTAAACTGAACACATCCATGCGCCATTCATAGGCAAGTTGGTCATCGGCAAACAAGCGTAATGCATAAATTCCATTGTCGTTGTGGTTGCCGCTGGTACTGTCAAAAGCTTTTATTCCAAAGCCCACATTTTGTGCGCCTAT
This sequence comes from Bacteroidota bacterium, assembly GCA_018969455.1. Taxonomy (GTDB): domain Bacteria; phylum Bacteroidota; class Bacteroidia; order Chitinophagales; family Saprospiraceae; genus M3007. The sequence continues at coordinate 4,993 of JAGWYI010000171.1, forward strand.
TCTCACGGTATCCCCCTGAAGCTCGCGGGTGCCATCTTTTTGAAAACCAATTGGAAGCGCCTGACTGTCCCAAATTTCACGTTGGTCATTCAGGAAATACACTTTTAAATCTCTGATTTGGGGCATTGAACGATCATCAACCGGCATTCCAAACAGTAAAGGATTGTACACCTCTTGTGTATTGGTATTTCTGATTTCAAAATGCAAATGGGGCCCGGTAGAGCCACCCGTATTGCCCATTTTAGCAATTTCCTGCCCTTTTACCACAGGAAAGAGATGTTCTGGCGGCCGCAACACCAATTCAAATCGTTCTTTTTTATACTGTTGCGCACGCACGTAGGCCTGAATTTCAGGGGCAAATCGATCGAGGTGGGCGTACAAAGTAGTGTATCCATTGGGATGGCGTATTTGCAGCATATTGCCATATGCCCCCGATTGAATGCTAATTTTTGAAACATAGCCTTCTGCAGCGGCATAAATAGGCACTCCGGTTGTACCATCAATATCCAGACCGGCATGAAAGTGATTGCTCCTCAATTCGCCAAAATTGCCTGTTACCCGTATTTCATGGCCAACCGGACTCCAGAAGTAATCCCTTGGAAATTGAATAGCCGACTTTTTCACCATGCTTTCAGGCCGTGACAAAAATGATTCCATCGCAATCAAACCAATCAAGCCCATTCCCAAGAGCAATCCCATAACGCCTTTATAACGCATTTTTCTCATTTCGTTTTTTGCCAGCCAGAGAAGCGCTCCTGGCTCTTCAGCAGGGTGTGATGTTTTTTTTGAAAAGAAACCTTGAAAAGGCAGTATTTATTCTCGCGTTGAGTGGTGATTTTCAAAGATTTAGACTTAATACTACGCCCCAAGCAAGCAGTGCAAAGTAGACAATTGGTCTTGAATGGCCCACCATATCTGAATTAAACCCTTGAAACAGTTTTAAAACCTCCGGGATAGATGAAAGGGAAAGATTTTGGCGCCAGGCAAGGCTTATTTTGGGGGGAATGCCCTATTGCTGAAAAAACAAATGCAGCGGGGCGTTAAGAGATTTGCCATTTCAGCATTTTGAAGGTTTTAAACAGTTTCTTACACAATTTATTGGATAAGCCGTGGTATCGGCAGCTAATTTAGGCATTACCGGGTGAAATAACAATCCCGCCTTCCTGGTTAAATTGCCAACGCCCCTGCAAGGTACGCTCAAATTGGTTTTGGTTTAAATGATCCATAAATGCTGCACGGGAAATTCCGCAGGCGCCCAAACTTTCCAAATGCCTGGTATGTTGCTGGCAATCAACCAATTCAAAACCTGCCTGGTGTAATCCTTTAACCAAAGAAATAAATCCGGCTTTAGACGCATCCCGAACACGTGCAAACATGCTTTCCCCATAAAAAATTTTGCCCATCGCGATGCCGTACAAGCCGCCTACCAAATCCTCACCTTGCCAAACCTCTACGGAATGTGCCAATCCTGCAGCATGCAAGGCTCCGTAACCGGCTATAAACGATTCACTGATCCAACTTCCCTCCCGATCGCCCCTGGGAATACTGGCACAAGCGCGCATCACAGACTCAAAGCATGTATCGAGGGTATATTGAAATTTATGCTGGTTAAATATGGAACGCATGCTTTTGTGCACCTTCAAATTGGAAGGGTATAAAACCCACCTTGGATCAGGAGCGTACCAGTAAAAAACACCATCTTCCTCAAACCACGGAAAGATCCCATGTTGATAAGCCAAAATGAGCCTTTCCGAGCTCAAATCCCCCCCCACTGCCAATAAGCCACCCGCTTCGGCAAGTTCGGGATGTGGAAATGCATTTACATTGTCATGCAACCAGTAAACCGGCATTCAATTCAGGTAATTATTAACAAGGGGTGAACGGATAACTTACCAGGATTTGCAGGATTTTGTGGATAAATCAGGATGGATTTTGCTGATTTATCGGGTTTAAACAGTTCAATATGCACAAGACTTGGCGGCTGAAGTACCAATAATGCCTTAAAAGCCTATATAAATATAAATTTTTATAGGTTCTAAGATTCATCCATTTCGGCCGAAAGCCCTCGATCTTGCAAGGCTTCGCACTGCGGCCGCAATTCCAGTTTAGGACCTGTTTTGACAATGGCTTTTCCTTTCGTATGGATAATGAGGGCCAATTGATCGGCTTGTTCGAACGTGTGTCCCAGGATGTCCATAAAGCAATGGGTCACCCAATCGAAAGAATTTACATCATCGTTCCATACAATGATGTGAACGGGTTGGTCCAGGTCTTCATCTTCCAGGAGCAATACATCGAGTTCCTCCTCCCACAAAGGGTCGGCAGCCAATTTTGGGAAAACCATTTGCGGTGGAGTCATCGGAAGGGCCATTGAAATAAACATTAATTTAAGGATTCAAGGGTTGATTTGATGGCTTCAAAATTCGGGATTTCCCCGGCATTTTCCAACACCTCAGCATAACGTAAAACACCCGTTTTATCAATCACAAATGCCGATCGTTTTGAAACGCCTTTCATTTCAAATACGAACTCCTTGTATAAAACATCGTATTTTTTACTCACCGTTTTGTTAAAATCGGAAAGCATTGGAAAATTAAAACCTTGATCGAGTTTCCATTGCGCCAAGGTAAACAGGCTATCTACCGATATTGCCACGATTTGGGCATCCAGTTTTTCATATTCAGCCAGGCCATCCCGCATCATACAGAGTTCCTTGGTGCAAACACCCGTAAAAGCCGCCGGAAAAAAGAGTAAAACCACATTTTTCCCCTGAAAATCGCTCAGTTTTACCTTGTTTTTATCGCTGGCGCGCAAACTAAAATCGGGCGCTTTTTCGCCTATTTGTATCATCAGACAAGTTCAATTAGAAGTTTGACTAAAACCCATTTGGATTGAATTAAGTTGCAAAAATAGCAAGTTTTATGTTGAACGCAGCAAGGATAATTGTTTTAGCAACCAATCTCGTTCGGTTAATACTGCCTCGGCGTGTATGGCCGCTTGAAGCGCCAGAACTTCCTGGGTATCCAGCGGATTTAATGCCAACAAACGCCGCATAAATCGCAGAATTGCAAGATAATTATCTTTATGGTAGCCCAAAACTTTCTTTCGCCTAAGGTAAATTTGAATGCTGTCTAACTGATTTTCAAGGGCAGT
>JAGWYI010000172.1 GCA_018969455.1 Bacteroidota bacterium
AAACGCAACTCTTCGTCTGACCAGCGGGTTTTGAGGTGATCGGCGCCAAAATCAGACAAAACGGCAGCATATGCGGCATCTGCTGATACCTTTGGAGTCGTAGAAAGGCCTATAGTACTGGGGAAATAACGTCCGGTGATGCGTATCCACTGGCCATTTTGGCTATGCGCCACCACTTCAGCGCCATATACCGGAACCGATTGGTACACTTGCTGCATGCGTACATGGAAATTGCCTTGTTCGTCGGTTTGCACGGCTTTTACTACGAATTCATTTATCGGGTCCTGAATGGCCTTGGGTTGCAATTGGGCCCAGAAGCGCAGGGCATTTTCGGAAGGCGATTGACGGTTGGCATCTATTGGCTGCGGGGTATTGGTTTCGAAGAAGATGGGCAGGCCATTCTCGCCGAGTATGGTTTTTACGCCCACGGCATTTCCCAACCCCGGAACGAAGGCGGATATAGGCTGTAAGGCAGGCACAGGCAACCCGAAAGATTGCGTGGCGGCCGGGACTGCGGGCAAGGGATTGCGGGCCGCCGTCTCTTCAGGAGAGAAGCTTCGGTTGGAAGGTGGTGTAATCTTTTTAGCGCTTTGAGCCTGCGCAACAACCGTGCAGCCCAAAAGCAACAAGACAAGCATTTTGATTTTCATAAAACAGAATTTATCAGTTGGGAATACGGCTTTGAAACCGCTCCTAAAGGTCGTTTATTTTAGCGGATTCCATTGGCAGAATTTTTTTTTCAAAAAAACTTGCGTGATTGCATCGGAACATTATACCTTTGCCCCGCTTTTTCAAGCAAGCCTCCTTAGCTCAGTTGGTTAGAGCGGCGGACTGTTAATCCGTAGGTCAAAGGTTCAAGTCCTTTAGGAGGCGCAAGGCCACCGCGTTTGCGGTGGCTTTTTTATTTTCTGTCGAATTTTCCATCTTTGTGGCTTCCCGGGTGGATGAAGCCCGGGATGGGATAAAGCACAAATTTTCACGCATAAAAATCCAGATATGAGTTTAGTTGCGGTTGGAACCGTTGCATTTGACGACATTGAAACGCCTTTTGGTCGGGCAGAGAAAGTAGTAGGCGGCGCCTGCACCTACATTTCGTTGGCGGCCTCGTATTTTGTAAAGCCGGTTCAGGTGGTCTCTGTGGTGGGTGACGATTTTCCCGAGGCTGTATTGGCATTTTTGCAGGAGCGCGGGATTGATCTCAGTGGTTTGCAAATAAAATTGGGTGAAAAATCTTTTTTTTGGGCGGGTCGCTACCATCGTGACCTAAATTCGCGAGATACACTGGACACCCAATTGAATGTACTGGCCAATTTCGAGCCTGTTTTACCCGAGTCGTATAAAGCGCCCGATGTGTTGATGCTGGGGAATCTGGTACCAAAAATTCAGTCGGATGTGCTTGCCCAATTGAAGCAGCGTCCGGGTTTGGTGGTACTCGACACGATGAATTTTTGGATGGACCATGCGCTTGATGATTTGAAGGCGGTTTTGAAAAGCATTGATGTACTCACCATCAACGATGAAGAGGCCCGGCAATTGAGCGGCAAGCATTCGCTGGTTGTGGCGGCGCAAAGCATCCATGAAATGGGACCAAAATACATTGTGATCAAAAAGGGCGAGCATGGCGCCTTGTTGTTTCACCATGGGCAGATGTTTTATGCACCGGCGCTTCCTTTAGCGGAAGTGATTGACCCTACCGGCGCAGGCGACAGTTTTGCCGGCGGGTTTACGGGATATTTGGCCAAAACCAAAGACTATTCATTTGACAACCTAAAACGGGCAGTGGTTTATGGCGCCGCTATGGGTTCTTTTTGCGTGGAGGCATTTGGGATTGAAAATTTAAAACAATTGACCCCCTCCATGATTGAGGCTCGGGTTCAATCTTTTGCAAATTTGGTGCATTTTTAAAACAAGTGAAACATGTTTGGAGATCTTTTAGGCAATCTGGAAGCCCAACAGGCTCAATTGAAAGAAAAACTGGGTGCGCTTTCCGTACGTGGAACTGCTGGGGATGAAGCCGTTGTAGTGGAAGCGAACGGTGCGCTGGAGCTTAAAAGCATCCAGTTTGATACAAAAAAACTCGATTTTTCCGATCTGGAGCAATTGGAAGATTTGGTGCTTGCTGCAGCCAACAATGCCCTGGATGCTGCCCGCCAGCTGGCAGCCCAGGAAACTGGCAAATTGATGGAGGGGATGTTGCCGGGCGGTTTGGGTTCTCTTTTTAATCCCGGAGGCCAATAGCCAACATTCTGGCGATTATACCGCGCAACATGCATACTTTTATGCCTGAACAGGCGTTTATTTGTGCTTAAATCCATATCCCGCATGCGTACATTTGTCCTCTACCTGAGTTTTTTATACGCCGGCGCATTGTGCGCCCAGAGCCCATCCGATAAAGTGGAGGCGTATTTTTCTTTCGACACCAAATGCAAGGCTGTAGACGACAGCGGCAATGGAGGTGCTGGCGCCCTGATAAACGGAATTTCCTGCTCCTGCGGCCTGATTGATTCCTGCTTCCGATTTGATGGCGTAGATGATGCACTTTACCTGGTGGGGCCCTTTGCCGATGTATTTTCCACCAGCGATTTTACGGTAAGTTTTTACATAAAGCCCCCCGACCAAACCAATACCAATGGAACGCAACTCGTGATGTCGAAACAAAGCGATTGCAGCCCCAACAAGGCGTTCTGGGTACGGTATTCTCCTAAAACGCGCCGGATCAGCTCGGGTATCAGCGAAACCCAAGCGCTGGTAACCACCGTTCAGGCAGAACTCGATCCAGGTCCATGCTGGCAATTTATCACCCTCACTCGCGCCAATACGCGTTACACTTTGTACATCAATGGCGTTAAACGTGATTCGAAAGTAGGGAGCGCCCGGTTTGATTTGACGTCAACGGCTACCTTTAAAGTGGGAGAGCCCGTTTGCCCGCTCGATTCCTGGTTTAAAGGCGATTTCGATGAACTCCGTTTTCACAGCAAAGCCCTCGACGAGGTGGCCATCGCCCGTTATAACTTGAGGGCCGACAACATTCTTAATTCAGATACCCTGATTTATTTGGGAAATAGCTTTCAGGTAAATGCAGCCGCACGCTGCGATGCGCAATTTTTGTGGTCGCCAGCCAGCTCGGTATCCAATCCCTTCATCGCCAACCCGGTCGTTACGCCTACGGCACCCGGGAACCTCTCGGTTACCATCAATTACCCCGGACAGTGCCTCGCCAACGACACCATTCACATCAACGTCATCGACCCTGATACCCTCGATTGTAACAAAATCTTTATCCCCAATGCTTTTACTCCGGGCAATAGCCCAGGCCGAAATGATGTATTCGGCATCAGCAACCCTTTTTCAGTTCAGGATTTCATTTCATTTGAAATATTTGACCGCTGGGGTGGCCGGGTATTTAATGCCAATTCCGCATTTGAAACCTGGGACGGCAATGTAAATGGAAGCGCCGCCAACCCGGGCGTATTCCTCTATCGCCTCCGATACAAATGCCAGGGAGAGGAAAAAGTAAAGGCCGGAAATCTTACCCTGCTCCGATGAAATAGAAAACCCGAAGCACATTTGCTCCGGGTTTTCACTAAACCGTTTCTATTGTATGAAGCTGCAATGCTTTATACACTGCCAATTATGTGCCAAAAAATGCAGGGAAAGTGTTAAAGTTCAAACAAGGAGGCCAATAAATATAAATAAAAAACCCTATTAAATATTGCTACTTAACAGGGACAAAACAAAAAACAAACACTATGAACAAACACTATTTATCAAATTGATGGGTTTGGGGCATTGTTGCAAAACCAAATGTAGTACAACTACATGCAAAGATAATAACTACCTGGTAATCATACCCATTTTTTTGGCAAAATTAAAATTGCACGCAAGTGACATAGATTTAAACCGTTGTGCAGAAATTCGGCCCATCGTTGCAACATTATGCCTCTAGCCAAAAACCATACCACCCTTGTTTCATTGCATCAAATTTATTGCCATGATGGCCACAATTACACCTTTTATAGTAGGGCTCTGGAGAAAATCGTCCGCTATATGTTTGTTTTGCGCAGCAGTGTGTGCCAGCCTCTGCGGGAATGCCTGCGGCTCAGATCCCGCGCAGGCTCAATCTAATACCCGAACTTATACTGCTTCAGCCCCCGATGGCATGGCCGTTTTCCGGAAATACTGCATTGCCTGCCATGGCGCCGACGGAAAACTGGGCTTGAATGGCGCCAAAGACCTTTCGGCCAGTACGCTCTCCAAAGCAGAACGAATTCAGGTAATTACCAACGGCCGAAAGCTCATGACTCCTTTTAATGAAGTACTTTCGCCCGAAGAAATTCAGGCAGTTGCCGAATACACCTTATCCTTGAAAAAATAAAGCATGTTACCCGATTCTAAACTTTTGGTTACTGGAGGCACCGGTTTTTTGGGCGCTTACCTGATTCGTCAACTCCTGGCAAAAGGATACGCAGTGCGTGCCACCCGTCGGACCAATAGCCCCATGGATCTGGTAGCCGATTTTGCCGACCAGGTGGAATGGGTGGAAGCCGATGTAACCGATGTGGTGGCCCTCGAAGACGCCCTGGAGGGCATTACCGAGGTGTTTCACTGTGCCGCAATGGTTTCTTTTCACCCCCGCGATGTAGCCCGGATGATGCAGGTAAATGTGGAAGGAACGGCCAACGTGGTTAATCTGTGCCTGGAAATGGGCATCCGGAAACTCTTGCACGTGAGCAGCATCGCCTCACTCGGCCGTACCAAAGAACGGCCTGTGCTCGATGAAAAAAGCAGCTGGGTGGAAAGTCGTGGCAACAGCAATTATGCCATTTCCAAGTACAGAAGCGAGCAGGAAGTGTGGCGCGGACACGCAGAAGGGCTCCCGGTGGCGATTGTAAATCCTGCCATTATTTTCGGCAGCGGTTTTTGGCATCTGGGCTCGGCCAAATTCTTCAAACAGGTGGATGAGGGTTTGAAATTTTGCCCGCAGGGCGCAACGGGATTTGTGGATGTACGCGATGTTGCCCGCTTCATGATTCACCTGCTGGAAGGCCCGCAAAATGGCGAAAGGTATATCTTAAACAGCGAAAATGCCTCTTTTCGGCGTTTGTTCGACCTGATTGGCGCTTCGATTGATAAAAAACCGCCGTTTATTCCGGTCAACCCCCTGCTGGCCGAAGTGGCATGGCGCGTGGAATGGCTGAAAGAAAAACTCCTGGGCGCCGACCCTATGGTTACCCGGGAAGCCGCGCGCAGCAGCGTGTCGACCTATTTTTACAGCAACGAAAAGTCAAAATCCGTGTTTGATTTTCAATACCGGAGTTTGGAAACAACGATCCGGGAGACAGGGATGCAGTTTCTGGAGGCTAAGCAGCAGGGAATGAAGGCGCTGCTATTGCCGGATTAAACAGCCTGATACGCCACCTTCTCCAAGAACAACCCGGAAGGCGGTGCGGTGTACCTGGCGGGCTCTTTCGACGGGAATTCCATAAATTCCTCCACTTTTTCGAGGGAGATGCGGCCTCGGCCCACTTCCACGAGTACGCCCACCAATCGACGCACCATTTTCCACAAGAAATGCGAGCCTGCAAAAGTGATGTAAATGCGGTTGTCGTCTTCTGTCACCTGAATGGTGTGGAGATCCACCATGGTGGACTGCCCCTCTTTTTCGGTATCGCCGAAAGCGCGGAAATCGTGGAATCCCTGAAGCATGTCGGCGGCTTTGCGCATGTCAGTCAGGTTGAGCGGGTCGCGCACCCACCACACGTATTTTTTACCAAATGCATCGCGCCGTTTGGAAATCTGGTACACATATTGGCGCATGGTGGCGTCGTAACGGGCATGGAACTTTGGGGAAGCCTTTTCCACGCTGAGAATGTTGATGTCGTGCGGGAGCACGTCGTTCAGGCGCATTTTGAGCTGATCGGGCTGGATGTTTTCGCCCATAATATCGAGGTGGGCCACTTGTCCGCGTGCGTGTACGCCCGCATCGGTGCGCCCGGCGCCGTAAATTTCCATTTGCCAGGTATCAAAGACCCGAAATGCGGCGCCCATCAATTCGCCCTGCACGGTACGTTGTTCTTTTTGGAATTGCCAGCCGGCGTAGCGGGAGCCATCGTATTCAATGGTAAGTTTGTAACGCATTTACTTCAAAATGAGGCGCAAAGGAACGATAAAGAATCGATTTGGATGAATATTTTGGCCCTATTTTATTTGGAAGTGTCGCATACTGAAAGTACCTTTGCAGTCCTTTTGGAAAAAAGGGTATTTTTTTCACTAAAAGATTGTTTCACAACATGTTTGCAATTGTTTCCATCGCCGGTCAACAATTTAAAGTTGAGGAGGGTCAGGAGATCTTCGTCCACCGGCTGGCAGCGCAAGAAGGAGACGCGCGCTCTTTCGACACCGTGCATCTGATTGAGCACGAAGGCAATGTACGCATTGGCGCCCCTTATGTGAGCGGCGTTAGCGTAAATGTCAGCGTGCTTGGTCACGTCAAAGGTGACAAAGTGATTGTTTTTCACAAGAAACGCCGCAAGGGCCATCGCAAGAAAAACGGTCACCGTCAGCAATTTACCAAAATCCAGATCGAATCCATCAAAGGCTAAGCGCTGGGCAAGAACTCAACCCATTTACAATCATCAATCTCATTTGTTTTTGAGTCATGGCACACAAAAAAGGTGTAGGTAGTACCGATAACGGCCGGGACAGTAAAAGTAAGCGTCTCGGTGTAAAAATGTTCGGCGGCGAAGTCGCTAAAGCCGGAAATATCCTCGTTCGCCAGCGTGGTACCCGCTACCATCCGGGCGAAAATGTATACATGGGCCGTGACCATACACTGCACGCTTCTATCGACGGTGTGGTTACGTTCAAGCGCAGCAAGCACGACCGGAATTTTGTAAGCGTATTGCCATTTGAAAAATTGGCCATCGTGGAAGAAAAGCCGGCTGTAATTAAAGCGCCCGCTGCCGAGAAACCGGCTCCGGTTGTAGAAGCGCCTACAGAAGAAACACCGGTTGTTGAACCTGTTGCACCTGCCGAAGAAGCGCCTGTGAAAGAAAAGGCAACGGCTAAAAAAGCACCGAAACCCGACGATTTGAAAATCGTGGAAGGCATCGGTCCGAAAATTGAAACCTTGTTGAAGGAAGGCGGCATCCAGAACTGGGATGATCTCGCTGCTGCGCCGGTAGAAAAGCTGAAGGAAATTCTGGATGCCGCGGGCCCGCGTTACCAGATTCACGATCCGAGCACCTGGGCAGCTCAGGCCAAATTTGCCGCTGAAGGCAAATGGGACGAGTTGAAAGAATACCAGGAAATGCTGATTGGCGGTCGTGATGTAGCAGAATAAATGTATCTTTGTAGGGGAAGTGTTGCAAATTTGCTTTGCAGTTTGCTACATTTGCCCATCATTGTTCCGACACAAGAAGTTTTTGTTTTCATAGCTTAATTTTTAGTTGTTGCCCCGGCTGTAATTAGTCGGGGTTTTTTATCGGGGCGCGGCTGATTCCTTTTTGTGGGGGTCAGCCGCGTTTGTTTACCGGGATTTTGGGGCCGTGCGTATCTGTTCGGTTCCGCTCATTAAAGTAAAACAGCAGCATTCTTATGTTCGGTTGAGGGGGCTAAAGTAAAATAAGGGAATTTTTATGTTCGGTTGAGGGGGTTAAAGTAAAATAAGAATATTTTTATGTTCATTTACGAACATAAAGTGCATGATCCACCTCGAAACATTCAAGTCAGGAGCATTCGTTAAAGATCCTTCGGGTAATTCCTATTTCCTGCCAAACCTTTGGTAAGCGCGCAAGCAAGGCTGGGAAGTTGCTTCAATATTTGTTCAAACGGCCCAATGTACAAGTGAAACAAGTTGCACAAATTACAGGCAGCAGTTACAAAACAGCCAACGACCTGATCCAGGATTTCGTTACGGCAGGCATATTGGTGGAAATGAGCGGCCAAAGCCGCAACCGCTTCTTCGTTTTTCAGCGTTATGTTGATTTGTTTTGATGGAGGTGGGAGTTGGTCCAACCCATGGTGGTTTGGATGATTTTGTGGAAATCGGGCATCAAAACGCTGCTTTCGACCAAAATTCTTCTCCAGATGGGCGGTTT
>JAGWYI010000173.1 GCA_018969455.1 Bacteroidota bacterium
AGAAAGTGATTCCAAAAGGCTGGATGCCGCCGTAAAATCACGGGCCCTGGTATGATAGGCAAATAACATTTGCAGATCCTCCACCGTGCCATAATCCGTAAACATTTGCGTTACAGAATCTCTATGCCCTGTTTCAAACCATTTCCAGGCCAAATCCCTTTTATCCGTATCAAAATGCAATTTTACAGTTGCCAAGTCGGATTTGTATGCTATTTGGCCAGCGTTGACCAAATTTTCAAGGGTTTCTTTTTGGTTGCGTAATGCATCCAGACAAGGGCGGCTGGTACAAGGTATGTAATCTCTAGTAGTAACAGGGGTCAGGCATGGGTCTCTAAAGCCATTTGAAAATGGCCTGTTGATATAGTTATTCAAAGTACCACATGTTCCATTGACAGGTAATTGAAATCCATTTAAGTCACAGTCAGGCGTTGCTCTTTGAAATTCAACCGGATTCTCTGTGTTTGGCGGAAAGTAATTAAATTGCTTGGTATTGCCCTGTACTATAGAACTTACAACATCGGGTGCATTCTCGGAAAAATAATTAAAAATGGCACCTCCGCTTGAGCCTTGGTTTAAGTGGATCTCGGCTGGTGTAAAATAATTTTTACGCAGCACAAGGTCGGCACTAATATTGTTAAAACTATTATCTTTAAAATACATGCCCGGACAGCGCCCGCGGACGATCATTCCAATTCGATCTTGCGCGTGAGTATTGCAACTCAATCGCTGATTTGGACCAGATCCGTCCAATCCACTTGTATTTACCAGCTCTGCACCAGACAAATTGCCACTAAAATCATTATCCACAATATCAAATGATGAAGCCCCCGTTACAAATATTCCTCCACCAAAAGTCATTAAACCTGTAGTTTGTCCATTGTTTGTGAAGGTATTGGTTAGAACTCTTAAGTTAAATATGCCATCTGAGTAAATTCCGTAGTTATTATTTCGGAATTGATTCTGTGCATTCGCGCTTCCACTACCAATTTTAACAAAGCCTGTCTGTCCCGCTGAGGAAGTAGCACGTAAGCCTTGATAGTTTTGGTTTAGAATGCAGCGTGTCATCGTGAGGCTGCCGTCTACCGTAATTACACCGCTAGCACCTACATGGTCAAAATTGCAATTTTGGAATAAAATATTATCGGTATTCCAAATTCTTACTCCTGATGGACCCGTATTCGTAAGGGGGGAAGGAATCAGTGCAGTTGTAAAAGTGCAGGTAGCAAACTGGCTGTAATTATTGAAAGGATAATCTCTAAAATCGGCAGTTAGATCATTGTCGGCAAAAGTAGAGTTTCCACATCGAACAAGCCCACCAGTGAAATTTGCCAATTGCGATGCAGGATCGAAGGTTGTCCCTGTTAATGCATTAAAGATTGGTGCGTTAACGGGATCGCTCGCCTGTCTTTGTGCAAAGATCCCGCTTCTATTCATATCTCGAATCGTTGAACCTGATTGAACCAAAAGCACACCCGGCGCATTTGCTGAGTTATTAACAGGGTTAACGTAACTAAACGTTGTGCCTGCTGGAGGATTAGAATGATCTATAACTGAATTCCCCCAAACAACAATACCGCCCCATTTTTGATCGCGACAAGCGGACCGCAAGGTAGAACTACTAACCGTCATGGATGCCCCTCGCATTACCACAAATTTACATGGAAGTTTCATTCTAAGTGTACTACCTGAAATATTCAAATCAGTTCCTGGGGCAATGATTACGTCGTTGTTAATATCCTGATTCAGGTTTGTCCAATTAATTACATCCCCGGTATTAAGTACTTGCGGGGTAGTTCCACAAGCACAAGGATCATATACAATTGTGATACAGGTAGTATTGAGGCAAAAGCAACAATTGTCTTGAATAGTAAGGCAAACTGTATAGGTTCCCGCATTTGTGAAATTATGAGAAACGCTGCTTAAGTTTGGTCCAGAAACTACCGGGCTGCCATCTCCAAAATCCCAACACCAATTTGTTACAGCCAAGGGAGGTTGGGCTTGAGTGGTACCAACAAAATTATACAATCCACCTCCGGCATTGGTAGATGTCACTTGTGGGGTAAGTTGGGAAATACAGACGAGCGACATATTGTCTAAAAAAACGTCTCCACCGCCAACAACCTGAAACAATAATTGGTTATTTGCCAAATTGTTCGCTGTAAAGGTAATGGTAGTCACAGTCCAAGCTCCATTTGCAGTTACCGTTTGAAGTTGTTGCCATGTAGGATTTATTGGAAAAGTGACATTGTCATTTAATGGCACATTTACTAGACCCGAGGCCATATAAATGTTAATCGTAGAATTTATGAAACTGGCCTGAGATCTACTTGAAAACTGTAGTTGGTAACGTTCTCCTTGGCAAATAACAACATTTTGGAAAATTGCTTCCCTGTAATCAGAATTTTGGGGTGAAGCCCAACCTAAGCATGCATAAAGCAATCCATTTTGAGGGTTAACTGAACAAATAGAAGGTGTTTGATTGGCAGATTGCCATCCCTCAACACAACCTCGATTAAATGCACCATCTATAGTAATAGATGGTGGCGAATAAGGGAGGCACGGAGCACCCAGATTTTCAAAGTCTGGATTTGTTAAAATGTTTAAAGGTTGTGGACATTGAGCCCATAGGTCTCCTAGGGAAAATAAGAGACTTAAAAAAAGTGAAAATTTAATTGGAATTCGATTTTTCATTGTTTAAAAATAATTTATTGGTTAATAAATACCTACCCCTTAGCCTTAACGGTAAGAGAAAACAAAAAATACCTAAAAAAAATCAACCAGTTTTATTTGATTTTCTGATAATTGGACGTCCTAAGGTTTGGGTTGACTTAGATTCGGAAGTCGTTGTTTGGCACTATAAAACTTAAGGTGATATAGTTGCACAACCAACCAGAAAAGGGAAGCGGTAAGAAAGATGCATAAAGGGGTTTTGCAATGCGGTTCAGTAATTTGGGAAAATACCCTCGGATCATCATTGCATGCTATAAAGTTAAAGAACTTTCAGGCAAATTCACAAGTTCATTAACACATTAAATCTATATTTATTTTAAATTCGTTGATCGTGTTAAAGTTAAATTTTCACTTTACCTAAACTTAATATGTAGATACAAAAAGTCTGTTTCAACGGATGGCTTTTCTTTGTAAAATTAAAGTTACGGTGTTTATTCTTTTGATTTAAAGAACAATTTTTACCTGTTTTCCCAATAAAAAATGGCTACAACTGGCCCACTGACCGGGTTTCTATTGCTCTGACAGCTTGCTTCAAAAAATAATTTTAAACATATAGATAACTATATACGTTTTTCTGTTAAATTTGCATCGTACACCACCGGGGCTTGTTTTCAAGACCCGGCTCAACCCATGCCCTTATGCAATACGATGCCATCTACCACCACAGTGTGACCGAACCCGAGGCTTTTTGGGCGGCACAAGCAGGCGCTATTTCCTGGTTTCAGGCGCCGCAACAAATTTTATCGCAAGATGATCAGGGCTTTTACCGCTGGTTTGCCGGTGGTATGCTCAATACCTGTTACCTCGCGCTCGATCAGCAGGTGGCGGAGGGCCGGGGCGATCAGGTTGCCATTTACTACGACTCGCCGGTTACCCAAAGTTTTGAACAATACACCTATCAGGACCTATTGAGTGCAACTGCCCGTTTTGCGGGCGTCTTGCGCAATCTGGGTGTCGAAAAGGGCGATCGGGTCATCATTTACATGCCCATGATTCCGCAAGTGATGGTAGCCATGCTCGCTTGCGCGCGCATAGGAGCCGTACATTCGGTGGTGTTTGGCGGTTTTGCTGCACACGAATTGGCCTTGCGCATAGACGATGCCAAGCCCAAAGTACTGCTCACGGCCAGCGCTGGCGTTGAGTTTGATCGCATCATCCCTTACGCCCCCATTGTGGCGGCAGGTATTGAAGAAGCCCATCACAAAATTGAAAAGGTCGTTTTATTCCAGCGCTGGTTCAAGCAGGTTGATGTCGAAGCATTCGGGTTTCTGGATTGGGCCCAACTCAATGCCCAGGCGCAACCCATTGATTGTGTTCCAGTTGCGGCAACCGATCCACTTTACATCCTCTATACCAGCGGCACCACTGGAAAACCCAAAGGCATTGTGCGCGACAATGGCGGCCATGCCGTCGCCCTGCGTTTTTCCATGCAATACATTTACGGCGTAAAGCCGGGCGATGTATTCTGGGCGGCCAGCGATGTGGGTTGGGTGGTAGGCCATTCGTATATTACGTACGCGCCTTTGATAACGGGCTGTTCCACCGTGTTATATGAAGGAAAACCCGTGCGTACCCCCGATGCCGGCGCATTCTGGCGTGTCATTGACGACTATAAAGTGAACGTTTTCTTTACAGCGCCCACCGGATTTCGGGCCCTGCGCAAAGAAGATCCCGACGGGCTTTTGAAACAAAAATACAACATCGAGTCGCTTCGCCTGCTGTTTCTGGCAGGTGAACGCTGCGATGTGGCCACCCTCGAGTGGGCACGCGCACTGCTGGGCATTCCGGTGATCGACCATTGGTGGCAAACGGAAAGCGGCTGGCCCATGCTCGCCAACCCAGCCGGGATCGAACTGTTTCCCATCAAACCCGGCTCGGCCGGAAAACCGGTGCCCGGGTTCAACATCCACATCCTGGATGAAGGTGGACACGAGCTGCCCAATGGCAGCGAAGGGGCTGTGGCCGTCAAATTACCGCTGCCGCCGGGCTGCCTGCCCACGCTCTGGGGCAATCCCGACCGCTTCCGCGCGGGCTACCTCGACCCTTTCCCCGGCTATTACTTCTCGGGCGACGGCGGCTACAAAGATGCCGAAGGGTATGTATACATCACCGGCCGCATGGATGATGTGATCAATGTGGCAGGGCACCGCCTGAGCACGGCAGAAATGGAAGAGATTGTTGCCGCCCACCCCGATGTGGCCGAATGCGCCGTGGTGGGCATTGAAGAAGCACTCAAAGGGCAACAACCGGTAGGGTTCGTGGTGCTCAAATCGGGCACGCACATCAGCGATGCCGATCTGGAGTCGGATCTGGTGAAAATGGTGCGTGAAAAAATCGGCCCGATTGCATGTTTCCGGCGCGCTGTGGTGGTAAAACGCCTGCCCAAAACCCGCAGTGGCAAGATTTTGCGCAAAATTATGCGCAACATGGCCGACGGCAAAGATTTTGCGCCGCCGAGTACGATTGAGGATATTACGGTGCTGGATGAAATGCGGGATTTGATGGGGGAATTGCATATTGGGGTGGCGTTTCGGTAGGAGTCGGGTTTTTGTCGGGTAAAACCCGAAGGATGGGCGCACCAGGTGGAACGTGGTCGGATCTTTAGGTCGGGTAAAACCCGAAGGATCGGCGCACCAGGTGGAACGTGGTCGGATCTTTAGGTCGGGTAAAACCCGAAGGATGGGCGCACCAGGTGGAACGTGGTCGGATCTTTAGGTCGGGTAAAACCCGAAGGATGGGCGCACCAGGTGGAACCTGGCGCGAGCGGCTCAGGGACAAAAACATAGGGATTTACGCCAATGATTTCGATGGTCGCTTCGAATGGCAGGCTCGGGAATTCCTCCATGGCTAATTTTTTACCTCCAGCGCGGTAATATTGTATTTTTTAAGTTCCTGGTAAGTTGCATGCACCACTTTACCAATGCAAATGTTACTTCAATTCGTCCTTAATTTCCAAAAACAGATCTTGTACCGCACCGCGCACCCCCATGGTAACGGTACCATGCGTTTTGATGGCTAATTCGGGTGTTTTGCCACCCATTTTTTTTACGGTGCGGAGTGAGTCGAGGAGGGCCGCTTTTAGTTGGGTATCATCGGCAAAATTTTTATTGCCGAAAAAGGTGCCTTTGCGTTCGAACATTTCCACGTATACGGTGTCGGGCGTATGGACGCTGGGTGGCGCAGGCGCTGTGGTGACCGTGCTTGGAGTACTGGGCTGATCAATGGGTTTGGTCGTATTTTCAGCAGGTTTTGATTGGCAAGCGGCCCAAATAACCATAGATGCAAACAGCAGACTGGCCGTAAAAATGGAAAGTTTCATGTGCTGGATTTTAGTGTGTTGCTTGGGCAAAGGTAGGATGAAACTTTGGTTATTAAAACAGAAGACTTGTTGGTGCAGGAAGTCGAAAATGGACTTCCCTGGGCAACAAGTCTTCTGTTTTACGGCTTGAAATTACATTTAATTCCCCAGCGCTGCCTTGATTTTCTCCAAATCCAGTTTATTGGCAAAGGCCAGTTCTTCTTGTTCTGAGGCCAAACCATTGGTGTGAATGGTAATTAAGGTTTGTCCTAAGGGCAGTTGAATTTCGGTAGCGCGTATTTTTTTGCCGTCATCGCCATCTTCCGTCGAAGATTTCAGGATCGCCCGGTTGGTACCCACGCGTACACTTTTGTATTCCTGGCCCATCATGGCTGGATTGGTCATAAACATGTTCAGGTTGGCCAGCATCGGTGAATTGGCAATGATTTGTACCTCTGCATCCTGTTTTTTGGCATCGTTCCGGTATTTTTTCTCAATTTGCATACCGCCTCCTAGCATCCCCATGCCACCGGAGTTGGTCGTAGCGTCGCCGTCGGCTTTCAGGCCATTAATTTCGGCGGGAAACAAATCGGCCACTTGTTTGGCCAGCAGGTTATTGATGTCGTTGATGGCGTCTTGAAGGCTCAGTTGTGCCTGTTTGTAGTCTTTTTTAGCCAAAAATTCCTGTGCTTCCTTGATGTAGGTTTCGGCCTGACTTTGCGCGAATGCGTGCAAGGATATGCAGGTAAAGATTAGGGCAATGGTACATTTTTTCATCGGTGGGAATTGTGTTTGTTTTGTTATAAAATGAAACAAATTTACAATGTTTTGCTCGTCGAAAGCTATCAATTTGTTTTCATTAACTTTTCAATTTGGATCAATTGGTCTTTTTCATAAATGTGTACGATGTAGATACCATCCCTCAAAAACGACAGGTCTGCATATGGGTTTAAATGGTGCTTTTCGTGGATCAATACACCGCTTAAGTCGTAAACCTTCATATAGCAATCCATACAATCTTTGACCTTTAACCTTCCAGAAGTTGGATTTGGACTAATAACCGATCTTTTTTGAAAAAAAATCGGATAGGTGCGGTCGCTGTTTGCGCAAATGGTGTCAATACATCCATCAACAGAAATTTTTAAGACCCATCCAAAATCTCTGTTTTCCACATTTGATGTACTGCGGGCGGATCCAACCACAAAGACGCTACCGCCGGGTAATGTAACAACACCGACAAGATTTTCATCATAACCATGCTTAGGATCGAAGATGAAAGTATCTCTCCTACTCCAAATAATATCACCATCTGATGAAAACTTAAAAGTTGAAGGTGTTGTGTTCAACGGATAAAAGTTCGAATAAGAAAATCTTTCACGGCTAATACCTACCCAATTTCCATCAGAACTTGGCTGAACATCTATGATGTAATTTCCAAAATAAGATTTAGTACCGATGTATTTTTCCCAAACCACATCATTCATATCTTTACCGGTGCGCACTAACTTTGTGCGTGTACCAAATTCATCTTTATTTAGAATATTAAAGTCTGCTGCTCCAAATAACCATCCATCTTCCATAGGCTTTAATCCAGTAATGTAAGAATTGTGGTTAAATGGTCCTTCCTGGCTAGATAATACATTTCCCAGGCTGTCCATTTCTACCAACCAAGGATGCGACCAAGTTCCATATTCGTAAAAAGGAGCGGTAGCACGACCGTATGTTTTTGCCCCTCCAAATACAAAATGATTATCGTTAATTTTTATCAGGGTTCTAATATAAAATCGATTGTCTGGGTCATTATAGGCATGCACCCATTTTTTGTTTCCTGCCTTATCCACATTCATTACGAAGGCTTTTGGCGCATTTATGTATCCCGATCCGGCTAAAAAAAAGCCATTGTCATATTCCACAACCTTATTTATCTCTCTAGAATAATAACCTTCGGGTTCGGCATATTCCTTATAAATTAAGATCTCCCCTTCTTTT
>JAGWYI010000174.1 GCA_018969455.1 Bacteroidota bacterium
GCAAATCGTAAAGCCAATATAATGTCATGTCCACTAACCAGGATGGTGCGCTCAAAGTTACAAAAAAGGCAAGGTGGGGCATGGAATCTGTGTTAATCTTTTGTTTTTTTTTAAATTTTATTCTCGAACGATTCATGCCATTTGGCCTCATGATTCTTGTCATGCTGATGGGGCTGGTATGCACCTTATTTTTGCAAAAGGAAAAAAGTTCAACCAAGCATACCGAAATAAAACCACCTTGTTGCCATGCCAAAATATGTTTCTGCTTCCGAAGCAGTAAAAATTGTCAAATCGGGCGATCGTGTCTTTGTTCACACCGCAGCAGCAGCGCCCACAGCCCTTATTGAGGCCCTCACCAACCGCGCTGAAGAATTGTCGAATGTGGAATTTATCCATTTGCACACCGAAGGACCTGCCCCTTACGTCGACTTAAAATACAAGGGGACTTTTTTTACCAATGCCTTGTTTATTGGTGGCAATGTACGCGCTGCCATGCCCACTGAAATGGCCGATTACATCCCTGTTTTTCTCAGTGATACGCCTACTTTATTTCGGAAAAACCATTTGCCGGTGGATGTTGCCATGCTTACCCTTTCGCCTCCCGACCGCAATGGATGGTGCAGCCTGGGGGTTTCGGTAGATTGCAGCCTTGCCGCCGCACAAACCGCAAAATATGTGATTGCCGAAATAAATCCCAATATGCCGCGTACGCACGGCGACGGTTTTATTCACATCAGCCGATTGAGCGCAGCGGTGTGGACCGAACGCCCGATTTTTGAATTGAATTACAGCGAACCTTCCGATGCCGAGAAACAAATTGGCCTGCATGTCGCCGAATTGGTTGAAGACGGCGCTACCCTGCAAATGGGCATCGGTTCCATTCCCAATGCGGTGCTGGCTGCCTTAGGCAACCACAAACGCCTGGGTATCCACACCGAAATGTTTTCCGACGGCATCATTGATCTGGTTGAAAAAGGCATTATTACAGGCGAGGAAAAAAAACGGCAAACGGGCATCATCACTGCCACTTTTTTATTCGGTTCCCGCCGTTTATACGACTTTGTGCACGACAACCCGCTCATCCGCATGATGGAAGCCTCGTATACCAACGATACGTCCATCATCCGGAAAAACCCGAAAGTGGCGGCCATCAACAGCGCCATCGAAATTGACCTCACCGGACAGGTTTGCGCCGACTCGATTGGCCCGAAAATGTATTCCGGCGTGGGCGGCCAAATGGACTTTATCCGGGGCGCAGCTTTGTCGGATCATGGTAAACCCATCATCGCCATGACGGCCACAACGGCCAAAGGTCAAAGCAAAATTGTACCTTTCCTCAAGCAGGGCGCGGGCGTTGTAACCACACGGGCACACATGCACTATGTGGTGACCGAGTACGGCGTGGCCGATTTATTTGGCAAAAACCTGCCCCAGCGGGCCAAAGCACTCATCGAAATCGCGCACCCGGATGTGCGCGAATCATTGAGCAAGGTGGCCTGGGACATGTGGCACTGATTGAAAAGCAGACAAACCGCTATTTTACCAAACACATTTTACCCCGTTCGAGCCGACCCTCGCTTTCAATTTCAATCAGGTATACGCCTGTCGGCAAATTCAGGTCGAGTTTAATTAAATTTTGCGCACCCACATTGGTTTGATGCAACAAGTTCCCCGCCAAATCGAACAAGCGGCATATTCCGACCTCATCGGTTTGGCGGCGAATGTGAAAGCTGCCGTTGTTTGGGCTTGGATAAATTTGCAATTCGGCATTTGAAGGTGCTTCGTAAGCGTCCAATACCTGTGCATACAGTGCATTGTAGGCGTTGAGTCGCCCGTGTCCGTAGTATTTGTCCCAGCCCAGCACATCTTCATTGGGGTTGCCAACTTTGTCTTCGGCGCTTACTTCCAGCAAGGTTTTTATTTGTGCTGGTGTACGATCGGGATTTTGCGCCAAAAGCAGCGAAATGGTACCGCTTACATGTGGAGCAGCCTGGGAGGTGCCTCCCCAATAGGTGCTGTAATTGGTGTTGGAAATTTGATTCAAGCCATATATGTAATTGCCGGGTGCTACAATCGAAATGTGGTTCCCATAGCAACTTCCACTGTTGGTATCCCAAAAAAATGGCTTTGAACGATAATCATTTGGGTTGGTAGAGCCTACGGCAACCACGCCGTTGTAACCCGCCGGATAATAAGGCGTACTTATATTGGTATTCATCATACTTGCCACGCAGGAAACCTGGTGATACAGGGCGTAAGTAATGGCATTGCCAAGAATATCGGAAGGACTGCTACCGCCTACAGAAAGGTTGATTACCCGGGCGCCATGGTCCACTGCATATTCAATGGCTTCGGCCCACCAGGAGTAATATCCAAAGTTATTTTGGTCAATTCCTTTGAGTACCATTAGTTTACAATGCCCGTCAATGCCGGCATATCCCAAATTGTTGTTCAAGTTGGCGCCTATGATTCCACAAACATTGGTACCATGGCCTAAATCATCGGTGGCATCTTTATCATTGCTGGCAAAATCCCAGCCATTTACATCGTCAATGTATCCGTTTTGGTCATCATCCAGGTTATTGCCGGGAATTTCAGCTGAATTGACCCAAATTCTTCCTTGAAATTCCGGATGATCCAGTTTGGCGCCGCTGTCCATCACACAAACAATGATGTTTTCATCGCCCTGTTCAATTTCCCAGGCTTTTAACATATCTATATCGGCGCCGGGCGTCGCTGTTGAAAGTGGAAAACTACCATTGTTGTTGAGGCTCCACTGGCGGCCAAAAAGGGGATCGTTAGGGGTAAATAACACTTGTGCCGGAGGAATCGAATAGCTGGGTAATTCTTTTTCGCGGCCCCCTTGTATAGAACCTACCCCGTCTATTTCGGCTTTCAGAACGGCCTGTAATGTTTGATAGAAAGGTAAAACTTGCTGTAAGTCAACATGATCAGGAAAAAGAATGGAAAAGGCTTTATTGGGATTGTCTTTTCCTAGGCGTAAAAAATGTACTTTTTGAACGGCATAGCGCGCATTCAATGCATCGATTTCCTCAACCCCCGTTTTGCTTTCTGAGTGTTTGTTCAAACTGGCATGGAATGCAGGCTGGATGCACACCACAATTTGATGACTCCTGTGTTCAATTTGTGCCTGAAGTTGAGAAAAAATGAGGAGGCAGCAGGGCAGGAAAAAAAACTTTGGCATGGGATATGGTTTTTTAAATGTATAATTGATTGTACAATACTGAAGAAGGCGGATCAGGGGCGGCGCACAACCCGAAATGCTATATTGCGGCCATTTCCCTGCATGATGGCGAGGTTGATCCAGCTGAGCGCCAGTTTTTCAAGCAATTCCACCTTGTCGTCTCCGCCGAAGTCCCAGCAGGTAGAAAATCCGGCATCGAGTGCAAGGGCACGGGCAGTTTCCTTGGCAAGGGCATCATTACCGGCGCAGAACATATCAATTCCTTCCCCTTGATAAACAGGGTTGGCCATATTTTCGAAACCCGTTGTATTGAAGCATTTAACTACTTTTTGGGCTTTGGTTTCTCCTTTTATGTAATGGAAAGCAGTAGGGTAGGGCTCTGGACGCGTACGAACCGCGTTGCTGGTGTCGATGATGATTTTGTCGGAATTTGCGGAAAGCAAGTCTTTTAGGGTAATTACAGCATCGGGTGGTGTGCAAATGACCAGAACTTCTGCCAATTGGGCGGCATCTTGCAAGGGCTTGAATGGCAGCCGGGGCAACAAGGCCTGGGCCTTTTGAGATTTTTCCGATGCCGGGTCGCGCACCCCGATTACCACGGAATGACCGGCATCATTCCAGCGTTGGGCAAGGGCTGTGGCCACATTTCCGGCGCCAAGTATGGCTATATTCATAATCTATTGATTTGTTTTCAGCAAAAACTTGTTTTTTTTGCCATTTTCGATCATAATGTATTGGCCGTGGAGCAGGTGTTCGGCGCCCACTTTTTGGTCCAGATTGCCCACTTTTTCCTTGTTGATGGAAATGGCGTTGTTTTGAATGGCTTTTTTGGCCTCGCTGCGGCTGGCTAAGATACCGGTATGTTCGCTGAGCAAATCCAGCAGATCCACCTGGTTTTGAATCAAGGCCAACGGAACGGCGGGCGACGGGATTTCCTCGGCTACCTGTGCGAGTGCGCGCAAGTCGAGGCTTTTGAGGGAATCGGGTCCGGCTTTGGGAGTGCAATTTGCGCCTTTATTTGGTATAAAACAAAATGGCAGCATGATTAGAAGCAGTATTTGTATACCCGGACTCTCCGGATTTTGTGGATAAATCAGGAAGGATTTCGCTGATTTATAATGATTTATAAAGATCGTTATGCACAAAATCTTGCGGCGTAAAGTATACATGATCGATTGGGTTTGAAAAATTTCCTAAAATTACAAGCTTGATTGATTTCAATTTAGTTAAAAAACGCTTTCGTGTAGCGTGCCGACAAATTATTTACACCATCAATCCAATCGAAAGTCTTAACTCCGATATCCGCCAATTCTTAAAGTATTTTTCCTGACAACAACGCAGCTCAAAATGCTGTTTATACCGCAATTTCAAACATAGAAAAAAACCAAGCTTATTCGAGATTGGGGCATCATGCTAAATGGTTTTTTAACTATTTTTGTCCATAGTTGCAAGTTCAATTGAAAAACACGTTTACACAAATTTCTTTAAAGGCTCAATACATTCCAAAGCCAGGGTGTATTTATTTAACTCAAATTCTTGTTAAACTAATCCGCCATGAGCAAAATACGGCCCAAATATACCCTGCTGATGTTGTTTCTCTTGCAAATCCAGGCTGTTTATACTCAGGAAATATTTTATATATATAGAAAGCCCACAACGGGTCTTTTTGCCATTTCAAAAATTAATCCTAAAACTTGTGTAATAACAGATGTGGTAGATATTTTGCCTCCAACCGATGCTACGGTCCAAACCTTTACATCCATTGCGTTTGCTCCGGATGGCAACCTTTATGCCACTGAAACCAAAATCCCTTTGAGTAAAGGCATCAGTAAAATTGATCTTATAAGCGGCAATTGCACCAGAATATTAGATTTACCATTAAACTATATTGGAAATTCGATGACATGCTCCGAAGATTACACCATATATTGGGGTGCAATTAACATTTTTAGTTACAATATCTTGAATGGCACATTAAAATCTTTAGGTGGTCCATTACCCTTACTATTGGCTGGCGACTTAACCTTTAGAAATGGCAAATTATTGGGTGCTGCAGATATGAACACCATTCTGGAAATCAATCTGAACGCGCCCGAACAAAGTGTAGAACTGTTTGATTACACAACGGATCCCAATTTTAGCGCATTTGGCATCGTAAGTTATGCGCCAACCTGCGACAATACGACCACATATATAACAGCCAATGAAAATGTAGGAACCAATCCCACCGGAAAATTGTACAAACTGGATTTTACAAGCCAGTCGACGCAGTTTTTGTGCGACCTTCCTTATGGCGCTTTGGATGCTGCCATTAAAAATGAATACAATGCCTCTTTTTGCGATGTGTCCCTTAATTTGGATCCGGATACTTCAACTTTGGCCTCTCCGACAGATTACAATGGCAAACCTGTTTGTTTGCCTGGTCAAATTTTTTTGGCAGATACTTCGGATGCCATTCTCCGCTCAGGATATCATATTGATTCCTTACACATAGCATTGTTACCCAACCCCGACATTGGCGCCGGAGAATGGATCGCTCCTCTGAACGCGTCAATTCCAGGCCTCATCCTGAGCCTTCCGGATCCCCTTCATGCCAATTTTTACAATAATTCAGGAAGCATTTCCGACGACAATGTCGGTATTTTCAATCAAATAATCCGGCAAATGGTTTGGAAGGCCGACAAAGGCGTTGGATCCCGGCAAGTGCAATGGGTGGTATTTGCCTCTAACGGTCAAACGGACACCGCGCATACCAATATTACCATATTACCAGCAAATTTTGCCGGATCCGATCAAATGATTGAAGTCTGCTCTAATGGTTTGCCATTTTCACTGAATTCCGCACTTTCAGGCGATGCTGGAACGAACGGCGTGTGGTATCCCGCACAAATCTATGATCCACAAATAGCCAGCCCGGGGGTGTTTGTTTATACCGTTGACAATGGGATCTGTCAGGCTGATACGGCCCGTATTCAGGTAATTGAAAATCCGGCGCCCGTGTTTGATCTGGGTTCCGATTTGCATTTGTGTGCAGGGCAAACTCAAATCCTCATACCCTATGGCGCTCCGGGAAATACCTACAGTTGGAGCACGGGTTCCCAGGGAAGCAGCATTCAAGTACAGACGGCCGGGATTTATTGGGCAGAAGCAACCAATGCAAAAAAATGCCACTGGGTTGACACCATCCGGGTTATACTTGCAGATACCTTTCGAATTGAGGAACAGGTTTCTGTGTGTAAGGGCAAGAAAATAGCATGGCATGGGCTTGAGATTCAATCAGATACCAATGTATGTGTGCATTATTCCAGTGTTTTGGGCTGTGATTCCATCCGTTGCCTTTCTGCAACATTCTCCTTATTGGATACCCTTCATGAAACGGACTTGTTTTGCGGAGGCGCTTACATTTGGTACGGCGACACCTTGACGCAAGCGGGTCGTTATCAGCGGGTTTTGCATGAAGTTGGCATGTGTGATCAGGTGTTGGTATTTAATTTGGCAGATCATACCTTGCCCGCTCCCAAAATTGTGGGCGATACCTTGCTTTGTGCCGGAGAGACTTCAAGTTTGGAGCTTGCAGGGGGATATTCTACGTATAGTTGGTCGACCGGAGATAAAACAAATAAAATCACTGTAAATTCTGCCGGAATCTATGCCGTTACGGTGAGTGAATCTTCGGGTTGCATCGGAGCAGACAGTGTAAAAATAGATGTTTTGGAACCGATTTCATATGTTTGGCGGGCGGCGGATGCTTCTTGTGTGGGTTATTCGGATGGATCAATATGGCTGGATTCCATCCGTGGCGGTTTTCCGCCATATCAATTTCGGATTGATGGTTCCGGATTGGCGGCTAATCCGTATTTTACCAATTTATCAGCCGGGATTTATCAGATTGAGGTTTCAGATCAAAAGGCCTGTACTGTAGAAAAGGAGGTTGAGGTCGGAGCGCCATCTTCCTGGGATTTGGATTTGGGGCCTTCTGTATGGCTTGCACCAGGACTGGTTTACACCATTCCATTAAGTGTAACTGGAGCGCCATTTTCGCCCCTGAGTTATGCGTGGAGGCCGAGTTTGAGCCTTTCCTGTACCAATTGTGCGCAACCGCAGGTTATGTTACAGTCAAACGAAAGTTTTGAGGTTACGGTAACCGACGGGCATGGATGTACACAATCCGGGATAATTGCGCTGAATGTCCGCGACACGATTCTTGTGTATGTTCCGAACATATTTTATCCGAATGGATCAGCAGAAAATGCGGAATTCAGAATTTTTGGTCGTTCCGAATCTGCGATGCGGGTTGATTTGCTGCAAATTTTTGACAGGTGGGGAGCGAAAATATTTGAAAAACGGGATTTTAGTCCGCAAGACAAGGATGCGGGTTGGGATGGGATGATAGAAGGGAAAGAAGCCGCAACCGGCGTGTACGTTTGGCGCATCAGGTTGCGGCTTCCGGATGGTACTGTTGCGGAAAAGCGCGGGGAGTTTACGTTAATGCGTTGAAGAGGTATTATACTTCACGACGCCAGGTTTTGGGCACAGCGATCTTTATAAATCATTAAAAATCAGCGAAATTCATCCTGATTTATGCACAAAATCCGGCGAATCCTGGTATACTTTGCAACCTGTTTTGAAAACAGGTGAATGCAGGCCTTATCCTTGAGTTTTCAGCAAAAACTTGTTCTTTTTGCCATTTTCGATCATAATGTATTGGCCGTGGAGCAGGTGTTCGGCGCCCACTTTTTGGTCCAGATTGCCCACTTTTTCCTTGTTGATGGAAATGGCGTTGTTTTGAATGGC
>JAGWYI010000175.1 GCA_018969455.1 Bacteroidota bacterium
ACCCAGTGTTTCACGGAGGTCTTTCCGATTGATAATCAAATCCAGAAATCCGTTTTCAAGCAAATACTCCGATGTTTGAAACCCTTCTGGCAAATCCCGTTTGATGGTTTCCCGGATGACACGCGGTCCGGCAAAGCCAATGAGGGCTTCGGGTTCGGCTACATTGATATCGCCCAACATGGCAAAGGAAGCCGTAACGCCACCCGTGGTTGGATCGGTCATCAGCGAAATGTAAGGCAATTGCTGTTTGGCCATCAAAGTGAGTTTTGCACTGGTTTTGGCCATCTGCATCAAAGAAAACGCGCTTTCCATCATCCGGGCGCCGCCCGATTTGGAAATAATCATCAATCCTGCCTGATTTTCCAAAGCATAATCAATGGCCAGTGAAATTTTTTCTCCAACCACCGAGCCCATGGAACCGCCAATGAATTTAAAATCCATTGCAGCAATTACAAGCCTGTGTTTGCGCAAGGAACCTGCCCCAATACGCATGGCATCGCGCAAACCCGTTTTTTTCATCGATTCCTCCAGCCGTTTGTCGTAGGGTTTCAAATCGGTAAATTTCAAAAAATCAACCGAGATGAGGTCATCATGGAGGGTGACATACTCCTGATCATCAAAAATCAATTCAAAATACTCCACAGAACCAATAGGCGTATGATAATCGCATTTGGGACATTTGTAAAAATTTTCCCGCATGGCACGGGATGTGCTGGTTTCTTTACAGCGCTTGCACTGGAACCAAACACCTTCCGGTACATCTTTTTTTGCCTTTGTTGCAGTAGAGATACCTTCCTTCAATCGTTTAAACCAACTCATCGGGTATAGTTTAAGGTTTGTATGGCATTGGGGAATGCGGCGGCAAAGATAGGGTTCGGCTTGAAGGTACAAAGATTTTTTTTCAAGACCCGGTTTTGCATCAAAATTGAGCCTGAAGGCCACACTTAATCCGAGCACTATAACAGCGGCTGTAAACAATACAAAAATTTTCAGCAGTGCAAATCTATCATTTTATCTCGGGATATGCCAGGAAATTAAGGATTTATTTCGTTGGTTTACAATAATCTATAAAGGGTTTTTCCCAAAAATTGACGATTTGAACCACCATCCCCCACCCGATTAAATACCCGGAAATAAACCTGAAAAATGTTTTTTCAAACGCTATTCATGCCTGCACCTGCAGAAATTTGACAGAATCAATGCAAAAAAGCAGAAACGAGTTCAAGTCGAAGACCTACCTTTGGCCCAATTAAAGCCAGGCATGCAATTCAATCGATTAATGTTGTTGCTCCACAAGGAGTTTTTGCTCGAGTTCAGGCAGCGATATGCCTTGAGCGGCATTGTACTCTATGTATTGAGTATGATCTTTGTGGTATACATTGCAAGCATAAAGGTACGTCCAGAAGTATGGAACATTCTTTTTTGGCTGATCGTTTTGTTTGCATCCATCAATGCGGTGGTAAAAAGTTTTGTTCAGGAAAGCGGAGGCCGACAATTGTATTATTACCAATTGACCGACCCGGCTTCGCTTATACTGGCAAAAATTTTGTATAATACCTTATTGCTTTTGGTGTTGAGCATATTGGCGTTTGGTGTTTATGCACTTGTAGCGGGCAATCCGGTAAAAGACCTTCCCTTATTTACCTTGGTATTGGGCCTGGGAAGCCTGGGATTCTCGATTGCTTTTACATTTATATCGGCTATTGCTGCACGAGCCAATCACTCGGCCACCTTAATGGCAATTTTGAGTTTTCCGGTTATTTTGCCCATATTATTGACACTCATGCGCTTATCGGCCATTGCCTTGCGTTTGATTCAGGATACATCTTATCGAAAGGACATCGTGAATTTATTGGCCATCGATGCAATTCTGGTGACGCTTTCGTTTGTTTTGTTTCCGTATATTTGGAAAGACTAAAACACTTAAATCCTTTTTAATAAAGGATTTATATAAAATATTTTATCATTATGTGGTGGAAATCACTTTCCGTTGTTCTGATTGTATACACCATTTTGGCGGGTCTGCTACCGCCATTAAAACCGGGAATTACCCGTGTTGCCCCTGAATCAGCCCATTCTGGCCAGGTAATCAGGCTACAAGCGTACGGCTATAATAGCAAATACACCGGTTCTGATGCAAAAGACATTCGTTTTTGGCTGGAATACGATTCTTTACATGCCTTGGCAGCACAAGAATTGCGGGTATTGAGCGATACCTGCCTGGAGGCGGTATTCACTTTGCCTGTCCGCATGCCTGGAACGGGGCAAAATGCCTACCTCAATGCGATTATTGATCACCCTAAAGATGGGGTGTCCTTGTTGCCCGGGGCCTTGGAATTGGTACAGGGCGACAGCGCGGAGCGGGTTGGCGCAGATTGGGGCATCGGGTTGGTTCAAGATCTTCATATTATAAAGGATTTTACATTTCCCTATCGCAATGTAATTTATGAGAGCATACGCAATACGTATTTTCATGTGCCCATGTGGTTTGCATTAATGTTCTTGTTTGTAGCCTCTGTTATCAACAGCGTTCGGTATTTGCGAAATGGGGAGTTGGAATACGACCGTCGGGCTGCTGCATATGCAGAAACGGGCCTCCTTTTTGGAGTTTTGGGATTGGTGACCGGCATGTTGTGGGCCAATTATGCCTGGGGAAAGCCCTGGAGCAACGACATCAAGCAATTGATGACAGCAGTTGCTTTGCTGGTTTATTTTGCTTATTTTATATTGCGTGCCTCCTTTGACGAGCCGGAAAAGGGAGCAAGGCTCGCAGCGGTATACAATGTTTTTGCATTTGCATCCTTGGTGCCTTTGCTTTACATCATACCACGGATGTTTGCCAGCCTTCATCCGGGCGCCACGGGAAACCCTGCATTCGGGAGCCAGGATTTGGATAATACCATGCGGCTAGTTTTTTATCCAGCCATATTAGGCTGGAGTTTGTTGGGGTTCTGGATTGCAGGACTACGCATTCGATATCAACGACTTGAGGACAAAGTCCTGCAAATTGAGGTTTAATTCGGAATACAATTGGGTTAAAACACAAATACATGTTATAATTATTGGATGTTTTAACCCTGCCCAATTATTCCTTATTTAAGCTTCTTTTTTGACAATTTGGAACAGAAAATTTTTCAAAATGAAACGTTTTTTAACAATTATTTTGTTTATGGCAATATATTTGCCGGGCGTAATGGCGCAAGGCAACCGGGATTTCATGCGTGAAACTGGCAAAATATATGTCGTTGTAGGCGTTATTCTGCTAATTTTCGTCGGAATTGTGGCCTATCTTGTGCGCATTGAGCGCAAACTAACCAAATTAGAGCACCAACTCAAGGAAGAAAAACAATGAGTGGACAAATCAGCTTTTTTAAAAGCGTAGAAAACTACGTAGACAAGGCGGCGGCATTTACCGATATACCGCGCGGCCTCGTAGAACAAATTAAAGCTTGCAACCTGGTGTTGCAAATTCGCTTTCCGGTTCGCATTGGCAACGATTATCAGGTAATCGAGGCCTATCGAGTACAGCATAGTCACCACCGACTCCCAACCAAAGGCGGGATCCGTTATGCCGAAAGCGTGGATCAGGATGAGGTGATGGCGCTTGCAGCGCTCATGACTTACAAATGCGCGCTGGTAGATGTGCCATTTGGTGGTGCTAAAGGCGGCATTAAAATCAATCCAGGAAATTATACGGTTGAGCAATTGCAAAACATCACCCGTCGTTACACCACTGAACTGATTAAAAAGAACTTTATCGGACCCGGTATTGATGTGCCGGCGCCCGATTATGGAACGGGACCACGAGAAATGGCCTGGATTCTAGATACCTATCAAGCGTTCCGTCACGGTGAAATTGACTCAATTGGCTGTGTAACCGGAAAACCGGTTACCCAAAACGGCATTCGCGGACGTGCTGAAGCGACCGGACGCGGTGTGTTTTACGGATTGCGGGAATGCATGTCTTATGCCGATGATATGGCCAAAATTGGTTTGAGCAAGGGCATTGCAGGCAAAACCATGGTGGTTCAAGGCCTTGGAAACGTAGGTAGCAATACTGCCTTGATCAGCCAGCAAGAAGGTGATGTGAAAATTATCGGTATCGCCGAGCGCGAAGGTTCAATATTCAGCGCAAATGGAATTGATGTGGAAAAATTGATGGCTTTCCGCAAGGAAACGGGCTCCATCATCGGATTTCCTGGCACCGAACATATTGGCGGACCCTCTGCAGCGCTTGAGCTCGAGTGCGATATCCTCGTGCCCGCTGCACTCGAGAACCAAATTACCCTCGAAAATGCCGATCGAATCAAAGCCAAAATCATCGCAGAAGCAGCCAACGGCCCCATTACCGCCGATGCAGATCCTATTCTGCAGAAAAAAGGCATCGTGATCCTGCCCGACTTCTACATCAATGCAGGGGGGGTTACGGTTTCTTACTTTGAATGGCTCAAAAACCTTTCACACCACCGTTTTGGCCGCCTGGAAAATCGATTCCAACACGAGGCATTCCATGGAATTCTTACCAAAGTAGAGGAAATGACGGGCAAAACCATCAGCGACCGCGAAAAAGACTTCCTCACACGGGGAGGAACAGAGGTCGAACTCGTAAACTCCGGTTTGCAAGATACCATGGTGGTTGCCTATCAACAGATCCGGGAAACCTTCAAACAACACCCCGATATCCGTGATGTGCGTACTGCCGCTTTCGTTTGCTCACTCAAAAAAATTGCCTCCGACTACGTTTCTATGGGCATTTTCCCATAAACCAAGGGCTTAACAAAAAATTCATTTTCAAAAAGGTTGAATCAACAGGTTTTGTTTGGCATCTTTTGCCATCCATCTGTTTTTTCAACCTTTTTTTATTTTAATTGGGCAAACCCCAAATCTTTAGCAAATAATTGTTGGCAACTTTTCTCAAACCGCCATTTTTCGACCCAATTTTTTTGACGCAATATGACATAAACGCTTTGTTAACAAAATTAACAGAGGTTAATTCAAAATTTACTTGGCTATTATTTTTTACTGGCCTACCTTTGGGGAAATTTTGAATACCAAAATAAAATTTTCTAAAGCCTAATCCGCTATGTCAGAGAAACTGGATAAAATAGACCTGAAAATTCTTAAGATTCTTCAGGAGAACAGCAAGATCACCAACCTCGATCTTTCTAAAAAAATCGGATTGTCCCCAGCGCCAACCCTTGAACGCGTAAAAAAACTGGAACAAAGCGATATCATTCAAAGCTATCATGCGATGGTTAACCCCCAAATGATGGGCTTGAATGTTAAAACCTTTGTACTCGTGTCTCTGGCCTGGAAAAAGGAAAATGCCCTGAACAACTTTCTGGAAAAAATCAGCCAAATCGATGAAGTGACCGAATGCTATATCATTACCGGTGAGGCCGACTTTTTGATGAAAATCGTTTGCAAGGATATCCCGACTTACGAACAATTGCTGTTCAAAACCATCAGCCAAATTGAAGAAATTGAACGGCTTAAAACTTTGATGACCCTTTCTACCGTAAAGGACTCCAAAATTCTGCCTTATAATTACGACGAAAAATAAGCTCGATACGCTTAAAACCCAACTCCTTACCTTCACATGCGTTATTCCGGGCTTCGGGATGACGCATGTTTTTTTAACAAGAACTTCTATGATGTTGCAATACTTCCGCCAATCCCTTTTTCTGGCTTGTCTTTGGATTTGCCAAACTTCATTTGCCCAGGAATTGCCAATACCCCGAAACTTCCAAAAAGCGTTCGATTCGGGAACTCGAAGCAAAAACGGCCAACCAGGCCCAAATTATTGGCAAAATAAAGCTCTTTATGACATCAAAGTGGCTTTTTCCAGCAGAAGTCGCCTGGTATCCGGGATTGTCAACATCATCTATACCAACAACAGTCCCGACACACTACAGGAAATTCTTTTTAAACTATATCCTAACCTCTATAAAAAAGGAGCGCAACGACTTATGCCCATCGATCCGGCCGATATCGGTGAAGGCCTTAGCATCTCGGCAATTTCCGTAAACGGCAAACCAATTGCAAAAAATAATTACGCCATCAATGGAGTTAACATGGTAGTCAAATCCAATTCCGTAGCGCCAGGAGGAACCATCAGTTTTAAAATAGATTACAGTTACGAACTCAACAAAGGCTCCCACATCCGCACTGGAGAAGTAGATCCCGGGGCCTGGTTTTTGGCATATTTTTTCCCTCGAATTGCCGTTTATGACGATATTGAAGGCTGGAACAAAAACCAATACCTCGGAACTCAGGAATTTTACAACGATTTCTGTGATTTTCGAGTCGCAGTGACCGTTCCCAAAGATTTTCTCGTTTGGGGAACCGGCGTACTTGCCAATTGCAGTGAAGTGTTGGCGCCAAAATACTGCGAACGCCTTGCCGCCGCAGAAAACTCCAAAAAAATCATCGATATCATCGACAGCACCGATCTGAAAGCCGGCAACATTACCTCACAAAACAACATAAACGTTTTCCGATTCGAAGCAAGTAATGTAACCGATGTTGCCTATGCCATCAGCAATCATTATGTGTGGAAATCAACAAGTGTGGAAGTTGATGCCAAAAAAAAGCGACGCACCCGGGTAGATGCAGTTTACAATCCTGCACACAGCGATTACCAGGAGGTCATTCATTTCGCTCGTAAAACGGTCGACCTTATGAGTCACCGTTTCCCTAAATGGCCCTTCCCTTACCCACACCTTACGGTATTTGACGGTCTCGACCAAATGGAGTACCCTATGATGGTAAACGACAATCCCCTGGAAGATGTAGATGAAACCATCGAATTGACAGTCCATGAAATTTTCCATACCATGTTCCCCTTTTACCTGGGGATAAATGAAACCCGTTACGGCTGGATGGACGAAGGCTGGGCGACCCTGGGCGAATGGCTGCTCTCCCCCATGATCGATCCCGGAATTGTAGACGAATACGGCATGGAACGATACAACAAATTGGCAGGTACCGACAACGATTTGCCAATTGTAACGCCAAGCACCCTCCAATCGGGCAATACCTTGATGGTCAATTCCTACCCAAAACCTGGTCTGGGCTATTTATATGCTTTGGATATGTTGGGTGATACGGTTTTCTTTCGCGGCCTGCACCACTACATCAGAACCTGGCAAGGAAAGCATCCCATTCCCAACGACTTTTTCCAATGTATGAATGCGGGCTCGGGCGTTGACCTCAATTGGTTTTGGAAAAGCTGGTTCTTCGAAAATGGCGTTCCCGACCTTGCCATTTCCAAGGTTCAATTGGATGCCAAACAGGCGGTTATTACCATTGAAAATCGGGGAAACAAGCCGGTTCCTGTTGATATTTCAGTAATATATCAAGATAAATCGGTACAAAAAGTGCATAAAAGCATAGAAGTGTGGAAATCTGGCGCCAAAAATCTTGATATCTCCGTAGAGGGTAAAAAAACCGTGAGCGAGATCAGGCTGGGGAGTACATATGTACCAGATGTGAACAAAAGCGACAATGTTTGGAAGCCTGACGGCAAATAATATCCAGATTTTTCCGACATTTCCGGCCATAATCAGACCCTTATGTTTTCAGCAGCAAGTTATCAGGCGCGAAGGGCGCAATTGAAACACCAAATTGGTTCAGGCATTTGTCTTTTCCTGGGAAATCAGGAAATCGGCATGAATTATCCTGCCAATCCTTACCATTTTCGACAGGATAGCCACTTTTTGTATTTTTTTGGCCTGGATCAGCCCGGCCTGGCTGCAATCATCGATATTGATGAAGATCGGGAGATTGTTTTTGGAGACGATATCAGCCTGGAAGACGTGGTTTGGATGGGCCAACAACCCAAACTCCGCAGCTTGTGTGAAGCGGTGGGGGTACATTCCGTTCTGCCCTTAAAAAAACTGGCAGGACAACTCAAGCAGGCGCGAAAAAAAGGCGC
>JAGWYI010000176.1 GCA_018969455.1 Bacteroidota bacterium
TAGCCTATGCTGGGCGCAGCATGTCTTCCATTTCGCTATTTTTCAAAATTTGGGCAATGTGCGCTGCAATTTGGACTGCATGAACCCGTGAATTTTCAATAAACCACACATGTGTATCCAGTCCGCCGCAAACCACACCGGCCAGGTAAATCCCCGACACATTGGATTCCTGGGTTTCGGGATTATACACGGGTTGTTGTTGATGTTGCGCTTGCAATTGGATGCCCATTTGTTCGAGGAGTTGGAAATTGGGCTGGTAGCCCGTCGCAGCGATCACGTAATCATTTTGCAATGAGATTATGCCTTCCTGCGTGCGCAACTCAATCCGGTCGGGATGAATGTGGGTTATTTCGGCGTTAAAATAGGCTTTAATGCTTCCCTCCTTAATTCGATTGATGATGTCTGGACGCACCCAATATTTTACACGATCGCCAATATCGGCGCCTTTCACGATCAGGGTTACTTCTGCGCCTTTGCGGTAGGTTTCCAAGGCAGCATCCACTGCAGAGTTATTGCCGCCTACCACTGCCACTTTTTGTTTGTAATAAAAATGCGGCTCCTGGTAATAATGCGTCACTTTGCTCAATTCTTCGCCAGGGATATGAAGCATCACTGGCAAATCGTAAAAACCGGTAGCCAATACAATTTTTCTACTAAGGTATTGATTACGGCTGGTGTGTACCCTGAAATGATTGTCGGAATGCGCTACATGCAACACGGTCTCAAATAATTGGATTTCAATCTGTTTGAATTCGGCAACACGACGATAATATTCCAGCGCTTCTCCCCGTGTGGGTTTGGCCTGATTTGAAACAAATGGAATGTCGCCAATTTCCAGTCGCTCGGAGCTGGAGAAAAATTGCATGTTTTGAGGGTAATGATACAAACTATTAACAAGCGTCCCTTTTTCAACCACCAGATAGGAAAGCCCTCTTTTTTGCAATTCCAAGGCACAGGCTAAGCCAATGGGCCCTCCTCCCACAATGAGCACATCCAGCATGTTTTTTTGAGGCAAGTATACAGGGATTAAATTAAAGATGGGGTTTGTTCGAAAAAAAAGATTTTAAAAAATTGATTTTCAAAACATTAGGTCGGAAGCAGAACTTCCGCTTCCGACCTGAAAAGTGTATGTTTATCGAACTACATTGATTTTAACAACTTCTGCAGCACCGTTCCGCTTGTTTTCAAGCCGGGCAAAATAAGGACCAGGCGGAATTGAAATAACATCGAGGTAAAACAGGTTGTTCCCTGGCAATATACGCACCAATGTGGATGAAACAAGCGAACCTCCCAGACTGTGCAAACTCAATATGGCATCGAAGGAGTCGCTGCTTTCATAGTTGATTTCCGCTGTAACAGATGCCGGGTTGGGGAAAACCTGAAGTTTGCGTGGCCTGGTAGAAACATTGGATACTGCGCTTGCCTCGCCCCAGTAACAGCCGGGATCTACAACCGAATCGGCGTCAAGGGCTGCAATTTTGGTGTATCCTTCAAACATGGTTTGTTCCATGATATACGGATTGGCGCCCAGCCAGTCTTGCAACAAGGTTGCAAAAACCTGCCGATAATCAAATTGCAAATGTTTCAATTGCCCATCGTTGGTCAAGTCGTTTAGGTCGACATTGGTCCCAAAAACACCGGCTTTTACATTTTTCCCAAACAGATACATGGGAGCAAGTGTCCCATGGTCGGTTCCATTGGAGCCATTCTCCCGGGCACATCTTCCAAATTCGGAAAAAGTACAGCCAATCACTTGTTCATCGAGTCCCATTGCCTTGAGGTCGTTGAAAAAATATTGAACTGCTTCAGCCAATTCGAGCAGCAATTCGGCGTGAGTGCCTTCTGTGGTCGCTGCAGCATCTACCTGTCCGCTGTGGGTGTCAAACCCGCCATGTTGGCAAAGGTAAATTTTGGTTTTGCACCCGCCTTTAATCATACGGGCGATGGTTTTTAACTGGGCCGCCAGGTTGGTATCTGGATAGGAATTCAAAGCGTTGCTGCCATTGTCAAAAACTTCGGTAATGCGTTGAGCATAATCGTTTACGCTTTGTTCAACACCCATTATGTATGCCAGTTCCGCTCCCTGATCGGTATCCGGTATGTTGAGGATTGGCGCTCCTCCAATGGTTTGAATAAGCGAAAAAAATCCGGAAGGATCCTGGCCGCTCAGGTTGATCACATTTTGATGTTCGGTTTCGGTGTGAAAACCCAGCGATGGATTGGTATCCCCTATTTGAATTCCCAGGGGATCGGGCATATCGGCAGTAGGAGCGCCGGCAACATCGGGGTAAAATGCTTGTAAAGCCCGGCCCATCCAGCCCGTTGTGAGGTTGAAATTGCTGCTTGTGGTATCCCCCCCGGTAAGCCACAGATCGGTGCCCTTAAAATGCGATTGATTCATGTTGGCATATCCCGCGCCTTGTACAATGGCCAGGGTTCCTTCCTCATACATGGTTTTAAATGCGGCAAGCGACGGGTGCAAGCCCACCTGATCCTGGGTGGCGAGGCCTGAGTCTAGGACAATGGCTGCATCCTGGGCAATTCGGATATTGGGACGGATGTTGGCATAGGTATCATATTGGGGAAGGGCAATGATGTTGTTGATGCCGTCATTTCCGCCTTTCAATTGAATTAATACCAGCACGCGGTCTTCAATGCCATCACAGGCAGAAAGAATTTTGGCCATCTTCGAGTTGGCAAAAGGTCGAAGCGGAAACCCGTTTACTGCAATGGGCGTCACACCCGCTGCGGGCAATATTTTGAGAAAATTTCTTCTTTTCATGAGTTAAAAGGTTTGGTATTCAGGTGAATACATAATGGCAGAAATCAGGCGTTCGAGTGCGATTTTCACCTCCGATTCATTTCCCGTACTCAAATAGCTCTGCCATTCATAGGTCCAATCTGCTGCCGGCAGGCCGTTGAGGAAGGTTTTGTTGAAGAAATAATTGAAGCGGTCACTGTCAACCTGCTCTGGAAGCATGTATTGAAGCAAGTCGTTGACCAAAACATAGGCATCGGAAGGATCGCTGCAAATGCCGCTCGTGCGCACGAATGTGGCAATATTGAGTTTTATGCCAATGGGCTGATTGGGCCCGTCGCCAATTTGACGGGTACCCGTAAGCAACATGGCCGGCAATTTGTACCGGGCAATGATCGTGCTGGAGTTGAACCATTGCCGGCTGAATTCAGGATCCTGATAATAAGCGCCGTAACCTGCCACATCTGCTGGCATGAATATAGGGAAATTGGCAGCGCCAAACATCCTGGCAATTACTGCCTGACTATAAAAGGCAATATAATGAATGTTGGTTTGGGTAGTTGGGCTGGGGATCGGAACTTTAAAAAAGGAAAGCGACTGCAATGCGAGCTCCAAGGGCGATTTAATCATGCCTCCAATAATCTCATCGCTGTTGTCGGAATCATCGGCATCGAAAAAGTGCGTACTGGAAAACAACTGGGTTAAGACAGGAAGCAATTCAAAATTATTGGAAATCAGGGTGTTCGCCAAGGGTGTTATGATGTCGTTTTCGATTTCCGGGCTTATATTTTTATGTACAAAGTAATGGTACAGGCGCCGACAAAGGTTTTTGGCTGTTTCAGGCTGCGCAAAAACCATGTTGACAAAGGCGGTGAGTTCAGTTGCAACACCCGCTACGTTTTGGGCGCCAGGTATTGACGTGTTCTGAAAACAATGGCTAAAGGTTTTGGTACTGGTATCATGCTGCGCAAAATTGATAACGCCCTTTGGAATATTGGTTTCCGGATCAATAACAGATCGGGCGCCATTTACCCGAATCCCCGTAAACACCTTGGCTGCTTGAACAATATCATCCTCTGTGTAATTGGTATAATCGCCCGGGGCTACTTGCGGCCCTTTGCCGATGGTAAATAGCTCCAAAAATTCCCGGGCAAAATTTTCGTTCGGGTTGTCTTTGGTGTTCTCATTGTTGTTCAAATACCGCAACATGTTGTTGTCGGATATAATCTTGGAGGCCAGTTTTTTAAAATTCCCAAGTGCTCCCCAACGCAAGAGGGCTAAATAATCGTAAAAATTGACGGTCCCCCCCGCTGTAATCGAGGTGATCATAAACTGGTGGTAAAAAAAAGTCATTTTATGCCCGATTCCCGGATCGCGCAGCGCTTCATTGATCCACCAGCCCATCATGTAGCGGCGTAAAATAAAATCCTGAGTGGGCAAGGCCAATCCGGTGGGTAAACACCATGTTAAGTTTTCAACGGCGCCATTCGTGGAAGGATCGTCGTAAACAGGTTGTTCCAACTGCCGAGGATACAGGGTCAGCAAGCTTGAAAGGGCCTGGGATACCGTTTGCGTCGCAAGCATATCCACCTTTTCTTTGGTGAAATTATAACTTGTACGGCGCAGCAAATGGGCTGCACGACGGGGGCCCAGCACGCCTTGTAAAGGGTTGAGTGATGCCATGAGCAACCGTAGTCTAGGTGAACTGATACCCTTTTGGACTTTCTAAATGTTTGGAGGTTTAAAATAAAGATGAAATAAAATTTTACTTACAAAAAACCACCGGCTTGCTGTATGGCAATACCGGTGGCGACCCCAAAAAACCATATGAAACACGTCATATTATCTTTTTTATTACAGGCATTAAAAGTAGCGACACACTTTATACCAGGATCCGCCGGGTTTTGTGGATAAACCAGGATGGATTTTGCTGATTTATAATGATTTATAAAGATCGTTATGCGCAAAATCTGGCGGCTTAAAGTATACAACAGAAAGGAATATTGCCATGTTAAACTCAATTTTCGACGATGATACGTTGTTGGCACGCTGGTTGGCAGGAACGCTTACCCCGGAAGAACAGGAGGCCCTGATGAAGCATCCCGATTTTCCAGCATTTCAGCGTTTGGTGCAGACTGCCGACCAATTGCAGGCGCCCGAAGCGGATCTCTCCGGAATGTGGGCTGGATTGTCGCAAAAAATAGCGTTTCTTAAGCAAAAACGCCGGTACATGTATTGGGCAGTTCCACTCAGCGCAGTCGCGGCCATCGGGTTGTTGTTGCTTTTTGCCTGGCCCTTGTTTCAAAACAAGGTGCAGGGACCAGTATTTGTATACACAGGTGTGGGCGAACACAAATCGTTGCGTTTGCCCGATGGATCCACCATTCAACTCAACGCCATGTCATCCATCGAACTGGATACGAAAAACTGGAACAGCGAACGCATTGTCAAATTGGATGGAGAAGCCCTTTTTGAAGTGACCAAAAATCCCAATGCACGTTTTGAAGTAAGAAGCAGCCATGGAACGGTACGGGTGCTTGGAACAATTTTTAGCGTAAAATCAAGGGAAAATACCTTTGAAGTTCAGTGTTTTGAAGGGAAAGTGAAAGCCGAAACCAAAACCCAATTCTCGATCACTCTTCTTGCCGGACAAGGCAGTAAAGCACCTGGCGGGAATGCAGACTGGTTGCCCATCGCCCCCCTGCAAGACAGTTTGCCCCCATGGATCAAAGGCATCAGCAAATATGAAAATGCGGCCTTGAGTACAGTTTTCAATGACCTGGAAATTCAATACGGGGTTCAGGTGCACGCAAATGGCCTTGAAAATCGCACGTTTACAGGATCTTTCCCGCACAACGACCTGAAACTTGCGCTGAACATCATTTGTGGCGCCCTCGACCTGAATTATACCTTGGAAAATAAAAATGTGCAAATTGGGCCTAAGGACAAATAAAAAAAGAGGGTGTTTCATGGGCTCTATATGATTTTTAAATCCGCTACCTAATTACCATGCATTTAGCCCGAACACTGCGTTCTGTTCCATTTTCAGGATTGTTTCCTTTGCTGCTTTGCCTGGCATTTTTCGCTTTGGGCTGCGAAAAAACACAAGCACAGGTATTAATAAGCGGAAATTTCCAAAATATTCCGCTCAGTGAGGCCCTTAAATCGGTGGAACAATCGAGCGGTATGATCATATCCTACGACCCTGCACTCGTGCGCAATATTTCGGTGCAGGTTTCTTTCCGCAACAAAAGCCCCCAAGATGCTTTTGATTTACTACTCAAAGATACCCCGTTTAGCGCCGACATCATGTCGAGTCGATACGTGGTACTGCGCAAAAAGATCGAAACACCCCAAACTCCAACTCTGATCACGCTCTGCGGTCAAATTCAAGACGCCGCAACCCGGGAGGCACTCGCACATGCCACCATCGGATTCACCAGGCCAGGCTTTCAAACCCATACCGATCTGGAAGGCAATTTTACCATCCGCGCGCCTGCGCCCATCCAGAAAGAAGATCAGATCATTGTGCGCTATCTGGGTTATAAAACCCTTTATTTGCCAGCTGCCGATTTTCTCAAAACACCCTGCCTGCAAATTTCAATGAGCCCGGGAAATACAGCCCTTATGGAAATTGTAGTTACCGACCGTGCCCTGGAACCCATCGATGTGGGCAAACAAGGGGCTGCCAACACCCAGTTGCGCCCCGACCGCGCAGGCTTTGTTCCTGCCCTCGGAGAACCCGACCCTTTTCGCATGCTTCAGCTTTTACCCGGAATTGCATCCAATGGCGACAAAGCTGGCGAATTAATTGTTCGGGGAGGCAGCAGTGATCAAAATCTTGTTTTGTGGGAGGGCATTCCAATATATCATACCGGGCATTTATTCGGTGTTGTATCGGCGCTCAACCCGTATGTAGTGAATCGGGTAAACATCTGGAAAGGAAACTTCGGCGCCGAACAAGGCGGCAGAGCCTCTTGCATGATCGACATGCGCAGTGAACCGAGCGCGCTCCAAAAAACCCGATATTCCATTGGTTTGAATCTTCTGAGTGCTTATTTTTCCATAGAAAGCCCCTTGTTTCGCAAAAAAGGCGGTATGCTTTTTGCCGCCCGCGGCGCTTTTTCCGATTTGATTAAAAACAAAGCCTACCAACAGCTTTTTGGCTTTGCTACCCAAAACTCAGCCATCAGCAACGATGTAAAAAACCAGCAACGCGACTCCTTTCTGCGCCACGCCATTCGCATCATACCGGTTTCGGCATTCAACGACGCCAATTTTAAAATATATTACCAACCCAATGAACGTACCCGAATGGAGCTGAGTGCCTATTCGGGATCTGATGTACTGCGTTACAGGGTAGATTATAATGTGCCTAGCTGGCAATTTACCTAATCCGGAGGCGACACCGTCCAATTGGTCAATCTGGGATTGAGCGCACGTATTACCCAACAATGGACGCCTCAATACCGCTCCGAGTGGCAATTTGCATCCAGTGCGCTTTCCAGTCTGTATCATTATGCCGGATCGCTCGATACCACGGTTTTCCCTCAAACAACCCGTTACCAGGAAAATACGCTGGACGAAAAAGTGTTCCGATTCGATAATTCCTGGAAACTGACGGAAAAGCAAGTGCTGCGATTCGGTTTTCAGGCAGTCAAAACCGCCAATCGATTCCTCGAACGATATACCGACTACCGAGATAGCAATGCATCCTATGACTGGTCGGTCAATTTGCCAGCCAACCTTTCTGCTTTCTACGGGGTTTACCGCATCTTTGATGGCGATGATTATAGTTTCGAAGCCGGCTTGCGTCAGGTAAGCTTCAATTACGCCACCAAATCCTTTTGGGAACCGCGTTTTTCCGCACAACTGAAAATTTTTGAAGGCCTGCGTTTGAAGGCCAATGCGGGCATATACCGGCAATTTATGCGGCAGGCTTTTATTTATAATAATCTGGGCCTCAATAACGAAGTGTGGTTTACAGCCGATGAAGCCATCAAATTGCCCGTTTTACAAAGCAAACAAGTTTCTCTCGGCGCCTCTGTTGTGCGCAAAAACTGGATGCTCGATCTGGAGGTTTATCAAAAAGAACTCACCCCTTTGAGCGGGGTAAATCTGCGCTTCAATGGAGAACCCCAAACCTTGTACGATATTCGAGGAGTGGAAAATGTAGG
>JAGWYI010000177.1 GCA_018969455.1 Bacteroidota bacterium
GGGTATTGTAATCTCTTTGCTGAACCATAAGGGCGGGGTGGGAAAAACCACCAGCGCAATCAATATTGGCGCCGGACTGGTAGAACTGGGACAAAAAGTGTTGTTGATCGACCTCGACCCCCAGGCCAATCTCACCATATCTTTGGGTATTCCGCGTCAGAAAACCACCATCTACGAAGCTTTGCGCGGAGAAGGCGAACTAGTTCCCTACAACCATAAACCCAATCTGGATGTGATTACTTCCTCACTCGATCTCTCCGGAGCCGAAATGGAACTCATCAACGAGGCCGGAAGGGAGTTTATCCTCCGGGAACTCATCAACCAGATTGCCGATGATTATGACTATGTGTTAATCGATTGCCCGCCTTCTTTGGGTTTGCTTACCCTCAATGCCCTCACCAGCAGCAAATACGTGCTCATCCCGCTGCAAACCGAGTTTCTTGCCGTACAAGGGCTGGCAAAAATCAAGCAGGTGATCGACAAAGTGAAAATGCGCCTTAATACCCAACTCGAAATGGGCGGCGTTATCGCAACCATGTACGACAGCCGACGGGTGTTAAACCGGGATGTCGTTGATACCATCCACAAATATTTTGGCGATAAAGTTTTTAATACCTATATTCGCGATAACGTTGCGCTGGCGGAAGCACCCGCTCAACGAAAAGACATTTTTGATTATCTTCCAAAAAGCCCGGGCGCTGTGGATTACCTCGCACTTTGCGAAGAAATTTTGGCGCGCACCAAACGATCTTAAGCACAGATGAGCAAAAAACGATTCTCAGAAGGCCTGGAGGAACTCCTCCAGGATTCCACACAGACCGCAGGCAACGCGGCTGATCGCAAATC
Source organism: Bacteroidota bacterium (assembly GCA_018969455.1). GTDB lineage: Bacteria > Bacteroidota > Bacteroidia > Chitinophagales > Saprospiraceae > M3007. The sequence goes on from JAGWYI010000177.1 coordinate 847, forward strand.
TGCGCATAAAAACTTTTTGTCTGACATAGACTCCCTCCTCCAGGAAGCTTTGGACGAAAGTCTCGAAAAATACGAGGCCAACCAGCCCGATTCCCTCACCGCCAGCGCCAAAAACCGCAGCGGCAGCGACAAAAACCCGCCCCGGCAAAGCCTGTCGGGCCTCGATGCCCTGATTCGTCAAACCATCGACCTGCAGGAAATTACAAGCGATGAAGTTTCAGGTAAAAAACGACTGACCGTGGCCGTAGATAAAACCAAACTGGAGAAACTAAAGGTTATCGCCCGGCTTGAAAATGCCTACCTGAAAGATTTGCTCGTAAACCTCATCGACGGGTACATTGAGGATTATGTGCAGCAAAAAGGCATCGATATTTAAAACAGGGCGCTTCTGGCATGCAGGATTTTCGCCTTTTTTACAACCAAAACATCTATCCCGAACTGGTGCATTTAGAGCAACGCCGACAGCGCCTGGTGCGTTTGCTGCTGCTTTCGGTGCTCATGCTGGCCGCAGTAGCCACCATAGAAGCGTTCATCAACCTCTTTCTGCTCACCCTGCTGCTCTTTATCCCGGTAGGTATCTGGATCACCTATCTTGGATTCCGGATTCAGGTGTTTTATCAGGAATTTAAACCCCGCATCGTGGGCCTTTTGCTCGATTTTATCGACAACAGCGTCAATTTCAGTTTCAAACGCTATGACCCCAAAGGTTTTATCCCCGCCGAGGCCTTTTTTGAAAGTAAAATTTTTACCCGCGCCGACGAATACCGCGGCGAAGACCTCATTGAAGGAACTGTGCGTGAAACCCCTTTTGCCATTTCAGAACTCCGGGTGTACGAAATGTCGGAAGTACGCACGCGTATGGACGAGGTTTTCCGAGGTATTTTCCTCATCGGCGACTTCCAGCGGGCCGACATGCACGGCGGCGTTTTGCTGCTGCCCGATGCGCAGCGCAAATACCTGAGTTTGAGCGAAAAAGCCTTTCACCTCTTGGGAGGGCGCCGGGTAAAAGACAATCTTCTACCCGAATTTGAGGCTTTTTTCGATACGTATGCTACCAAGGATGTGCGCATACAGGATGTGATTTCAACGGATTTACAGCGCGCCATCCTGCAATTTCGCATGCAATTCCAAAAGATGAACCGCGAAAAGGAAATTTATTGCTCCATCATCGGTGACAAAATCTACCTCGCACTCACGCAGGATAAAGACCTGCTCGAACCCTCGCTTTGGGGCTCCAATGTGCGTTTTGAAGTCGTCCATGAATTATATGAAGACCTTAAAATACTGCTGGATGTGGTTTTGGCGGTGGATGTGATGAATTGAGTCAATCGGCTTTCCTTGATAAACAGCCAGGCTTTTTACAGTCGGATGCGCAAATGGGCCTGCCGGGCTCTTCGCAAATTACCTGGTGAGCACTAAACGCATGCTGAATTATGGGATTCATCAAATTGTACAGCAAAGCAGTTTTATGCAATAAATTTTAGAATTACCCGATATATTGGTGCAATCATCTCTTTTTACCACAAACAAATTCCCAATGCGCGCAATTATAACTGCCATTTTCCTGCTTTTTATCGCTTTTTCCAATGTGCTTATTGCACAAGGCATTGAATTTGAACACAATCCATGGGCCGAAACGCTGGCCAAAGCGGAAAAGTCAGGAAAACTGATCTTCCTCGATGCCTATGCTTCCTGGTGCGGCCCATGCAAAATGCTGGCACGCAACACGTTTACCGATGCCAATGTTGGCAAATTTTTTAATAAAAACTTTGTTGCGGCCAAAATTGACATGGAAACAGGCGAAGGTCCCGAACTTGCTCAAAAATACGGCGTTCAAGCCTACCCTACTTTGTTGTTTATCAACGGGAAAGGAGAATTGGTGCATCGAGGCGTGGGCTACATGACGCCCGAACAATTGCTTGAGTTGGGGCAAAATGCCCTCAATCCTGAAACCCAAATGGGCGCCATGCTGAAGCGCTATGATGCCGGCGACCGCAAACCTGCCAATGTATTGGCCCTCCTCAATACCCTGGAAGCAGCCAACGACCAACGCGCGGTGCCCATTGCCAATGCTTACCTGGATACCCAAACGGATTTTAGCGATCCAACTACGCTCAACCTGATCCTGCGTTTTGCCAACAATCCCAAAGCACCCTGTTTTGCCTATCTCATGAAAAAACAGGATGTACTGGCAAAAGAATTGGGCCAAGAAGAATTCAATCAAAAAATTGAGGAAATCTATACACGCTACCTGTTCAATAACCAGGAAACCGAAATGGCGGAGATGGATAAACTCATTCAATCTACATACAAAGGCGGAGATGCAGGCAACTTTATCGCAAAGTTTCATGTTGCCTATTATGCACAAAATAATGATCCTGAATTATTTCTGAATGCGGTGACAACATTGTTGACAAAATACCCTTCCAATAATTCGGAGGAATTGAATTCCTATGCCTGGGCTTTCCACGAAATTACCGACGATGCAATACATTTGAAAAATGCCCTGAAATGGGCCAAAAAATCGGTAGAACTATCCGAACAGTACGCCAATACTGATACACTGGCCGTTTTGTATGGCGAATTAGGCGATAAAAAGGAAGCAAAAAAGCAGGCAGTGCGCGCCATTGAATTGGCCAAAAAATCGGGTGAAGATTACAGCAGCACCCAGGCGTTTTTGGATAGTCTGAAATAATACGTTTAGAAACGATATATACTTTACGCCGCCAGATTTTGTGCATAACGAGCTTTATAAAGCATTATAAATCAGCGAATTCCATCCTGATTTATCCACAAAATCCGGCGAATCCCGGTATAAAAACAAGATTTCCGTTTTTTCGCTTTACTGCAGACGAATGCATAAAATCTACTGAAAGGGGAATTGCCTGACAGTAGATTTTATGTATTTTGGGCGTCTACAACTGAACTTGGAAGTGCATCAACCTCAACGCCTGCCTGTATGGAAGTGCGCATTGTTTGCAATACCGATACAATGCTGTTAAATTCGGCAAGCATATGGCCTGATTTTGCAGTTAAAGTTACGAATTGTAATTTAAATTTCCAAAAATCAAGTCTGTTTACAGTTAGACTTGCATTTGTTGCCCAAACACCAATTTACCCATTCCTTCCTGTCTTTTACGGTGCAACATGCAAAAAAATCCCCCATAAAAGTTGCTTTTTGCATTGCCAGGCTACTCTGTACCATCCTTCACGCCAATTTGTGAGTGGCACGGAAAGTGTTCCTTCCGAACTTTTGGTGCTTGTTTGCTGAACCAGTTTACCATTCACATCCCAAATCCACATACGTCCTTCCGAATCCGGCACATCCTCCGGCAAACGCACATACACCATATCACCCGCAGGATTGGGAAAACAGTTTAAGCGCGGCATTCCGGCCGCTGGAGAAAAGATACTGAGCAATTCCGCCACAACCGTGCTTGTTGTATTCGTTTGCACGGGCGCATTGTAATCGAAATATATAAAAGCCGTATTGGCCAAAGTATCGCCCAAAACAAGGCCGGGACGTGGTTTGATACTAAAAGCCACAAAACCGTGACTGCCCGGCTCATCGCTGGTGGAATCGGGCAATTGAATGTTGTCAAAGAAAAACTCCAAAATGCCAGCGCCCGTAATGTTCCAGCGACAAGGGTGACTGCTGCCCTGAAAAACAAAACTGGCGGGGTCGAAGCGGGCACTCAGCGTATCGATCACCCGGACAAATGTTGCCGGATAGGTACCTGTATTTTGAAACCGAATGAAGTATTCCATCGGGGCACGGTCCTCAATTTCTTTTGGGGTGATGCGCTCGCCTTTACGGGCCGTTTTGTCGTTCGGGTCGAAAGACCCCCTAACAAGGATGCGCAAGCCGGAAAAGTTGTCGACGGGGTTTGCATCCACATCCACCGGAGCAATGATGGCTTCTGTGCTGACGGCCGTACCGATTTGAACCGTTGAAGCAGTTTGCATGGTTACCCTTATTATTTGAATATCGCCGGGATTGAATTGGGGCAAGATCCAAAGGGCTGAATCCTGTCCTGCAGAACTGGGCGGCAAGGACGCCGACACCAGGGACAACATCGGTGGAAAACGGAAATAAACTTTTGCATCATAGGTTTCGGAACCGATGTTTTCACAAATCAGGTTAAAATCGGTATTAAACCCTGGCACCAGCGGGCGGGCGTTGACCAGGGTTATCCTCAAATCCTTTACATATTGTTTATAAACAGCCAATTGCACTGTATCCGTGGTGGATTTTAACAATGCCTGAGCAGGTGTTACAATCGTATAATATTTGGGCATGTGGACAATCAAACTGTCTTCCGGCATCGTACCATAAACCTGGATAAACCCTGAGGAGTCGCTCGCGGCGTATGCTCCGCCCTTTGCCTGAACAATCAATCCGGGATAAGGTCCTTCACCGGAATCCTGCATTTGGTTCTGATTATCATCATAAAAAGCGTAGGCATGGTAGGGGGCCAGGTTGTAATCGTTGATCCATAAACCGTTTTCAAGCACCGAGATGACCAAATGGTTTTGCCAAAGTGTAACAGCAGGAATATAAGCGCCTTCAAATCCTGCAAACGGCCCCCAATGGGCGCCGCCATCTGTGCTGGCAAACAAGCCCTTTCCACGGGTACCCATTAAAAGCACCTGGCCATACGCCACAATTTCTGAATAAAAGGCATTGGCCGGAATGCCCTGTGCCAAAACCCAGTTGGTTCCATCACTTGCATCGGAATAATAAAGGCCGTTAAACCCAAAATAAAACACTTTTCCAGCCGCATATCCGAGTTCATCAATCGTATAGACGGAACTTCCACCCAATTGCGCAGAAACCGTCCAGCTCAAGCCTTTATCGGTAGAAGTACGCAGGGTACCTGATAAATTGACGGCAAACCATTTTTCGGGTGTAACAAGCAAATGTTCCGTATTGGGTGCGCTTGCTACTTTTTTCCAGGGGCCCAGCACGGAATTAGAACGCCGGATGCCTGTTTGATCTCCAAGGAGGAGTACATCGCCCTCCAGTGCCAGCGCATTGGGTGTATCCAGGGAATCAATGACCTGGGTCCAGCTAAGGCCCTCATTGGTTGAAAAGTAAAAATGATGGTTGTTAATGACCAGCAGGGTGTCCTGCCTGCGGTTCAAATCGTAAGGCAATTGATCCTCCGGGAGCGCGGCCAGCCGCGACCAATGTTCGGCATCGGTGCTGTAGGCGCCCATGTATAAACTGCTGAAAGCATACAGGCGATCTCCAATTCCTTTTACCAAATACTGGTTGTAGCCGCCGCGGTTTCCCTCCTGGTCGGGGAACAAGTAGCCCTTGGCAGGGTCGATTCGGAGCAGTCCGCCACTTGCCAGTGCCCAGGCGCCATTTTCGTTTTCATATATGCCCAAAAAGGTATTTTTGTAACCCGTTGATAATTTTTGCCAGTTTTGGCCCAGGTCATCGGTGTAATAAATCTCCTTGAACGACGAATAAAAACGGCCATGCGCACCGGTACTCAAGCGGTTATTGCCGATTGCCGGAAACGCCGGGCGCCGCTGCCAGGTATCGCCTCGATTGGTTGAATAATAGATGGAATCGGCATTGGAGACCACTAAAACTGTATCTCCAGACAATGCAACATCTCCAAAGCCGTTCAATTTTCGCACGAATTTCCAACTATCCCCCCGATCTGTCGAACGGAACAGGCCGCCGGTAGCCAATACAAAAAGTCCGCGGTCGTTGATGGCGTATTTGTATAAACCATTGATCGTATCCGGCCCGATTTGATAAAAAGACTGTGCGCCGTTGGTGCTGCGCCACAAACGGCTGTTGGTGCCAATGATCATGGTGTCGGGATACACCCTGAATTCTTTGTAAATATTTTCGGGTTGGATGTTTACGACGCGGGATTCCCACCGGGCGCCCTGGTTGACGCTCCAGTATAAAAAGGTTTTGGAGGCGCCTCCGCTGTTGGGATCGGGTGCGCCCACAGCCAGCACGATCGAATCTCCTTTCAACAAAAGCCCGGCAATGATGTAATTATCGGGCAATCCTTGTATTTTGGTGAAATTTTTCCCGCTGTTGTTGGAACGGTACAATCCCGAGGCGGTGCATAGCCAGCGTACATTGCCCACATCATACACCTTGTAGGCGGCAACGCCAGTTGCGCCGGTTTGAAAGCGCCATTGTGCGGAAAGGGGCGTGGATAAAATAAAAAGGAGGAGAAAGGCGGGAATCCGTTTTGGCATTGGATGGGTCGCTTGATTTTAAGAAAGTTTAGCAGAGACTCAAAGAAAAAGAAATTTTGAAATTTACAGATCAAATTTAAAGTATCTGAGGGCAAGCGGGCCCACCACCTTGCACATTTATTGAAATACTCCGAACTTTGCCCGTCCCGTAAGGCAGGCTCAATCAGTCAAAGACGGTCACAAGCCCGGCTTTTGTCCATTAATCCGTTTGTTTTGCATTACCTTGGGCAACTTTATGGGGCTAAAATTCCACATCTGTTTTATTACACATACCAGACAACATCCGGCACTATGCTGAAAGATAATTATTCCTTGCTGATTGAGAAACTCGACGGGTTTATCCGTAAATATTACATCAACCAGTTGTTGCGCGGCGCCTTGTACACGGTTGGCGCCGTGTTGGGCTTGTTTATATTGTTAAATGTATTGGAGTATTATTTTTACTTCAACACCAGTGTGCGTACAGGCATGTTTTGGGGCTTTATAACTCTTTCTACAGCAGCACTTTACAATTGGGTGGCCCTGCCATTGATGCACTACTTCCGCCTGGGTCAGGTGATCAGCCACGAACAGGCGGCCCAAATTATAGGAAGCCATTTTACGAATGTGGCCGACAAACTGCTCAACATCTTGCAGCTCAAGCAACAGAGCAGCAATGCCATATACAATGATTTGATCAATGCTTCCATTGATCAAAAAAGCAACGAAATTCGCCTGGTTCCGTTCCAATCGGCCATCGATCTGGGTAAAAACCGCAAATACCTGCGTTATGCCCTGCCGCCAGTGTTGCTTTTGCTGTTTCTCCTGCTCGGTGCTCCCAACATCC
>JAGWYI010000178.1 GCA_018969455.1 Bacteroidota bacterium
ACTAACCCCGTACAACACCCACGTCGGAGAGGTCCCCCCTCTTTTAGGGACTGGCCCTACTGGATGTTAAATTTAAAATTATACGTTATATTAAAAATTGATTACTAACCCCGTACAACACCCACGTCGGAGAGGTCCCCCCTCTTTTAGGGACTGGCCCTACTGGATGTTAAATTTAAAATTATACGTTATATTAAAAATTGATTACTAACCCCGTACAACACCCAAGTCGGAGAGGTCCCTCCCCTCCAATTCCTCATTTATAACGATTATCACTGTTAATTTTATTTTTTTGCGTAAAAATAACACAAATAAATTTGACAATACCGTTCAATATCCATTACATTTGTGTCATAATCACACAAACATGGAAAACACCCTAATGTCCTCCAACATCACCGGCGTCATTGTCGGTCGGTTCCAGATTCATGACCTGCATCCCGGACACGAATTCCTGCTCGAAACGGCCCTCGCGCGCCACACACGCGTGCTTGTGCTCCTCGGCGTGCGCCCCGGAAACCCTACCCGCCGAAATCCGCTCAATTTTGAAGTGCGCCGCGACATGCTCCTGGCACTATACGGCAAACGCATTCTTGTTGCACCCATCTACGACTGCCTGGACGATGCCGCATGGGATGCCCAACTCGACCAACGCATCCTCGAACACGTGCCCGATGGTGAAGTAATGCTCTACGGCTCCCGAGATTCTTTCATCCTTGGCTATCAGGGAAAATTCCAGACCCAATACATCGAAACGCCTCAACCGCATTACAACGCAACCGATTTCCGCAATGAGATCGAAAAATCCACGATCAACAACCCTGATTTTCGCGCTGGCATCATTTACGCAGTAGCCAACCGCTTTCCATCCGTTTATCCCACCGTGGACATTGCCGTTGTAGACCCCAAAAAACGGCGCCTGTTGCTGGGCCGAAAACCACAGGAAACACGTTTCCGCTTTCCCGGTGGCTTTGTCGACCCCGCCGACGCCGACCTGGAAACTGCAGCCCGCCGGGAGCTGGCCGAAGAATGCGGGACTATTGAAGTAGGCCCCATGCACTACATCGGCTCGTATAAGGTGGACGACTGGCGCTACCGCCGCAGCGATGATGGCATTTGCACAACGCTTTTCGCCTGCATACTCGAAAACGGAACCCCAACAGCAGGCGATGACCTGGCCGAACTCCAATGGCGGAGCCTCGACAATCCGGAAGTACACAGCATCCTGCAAGGCCACCACCGCCTGCTGGAAATGCTGCTGCATTCCCGCTTTATCCAACAATTGCCTTACACTTCCTAAATTGCACTTTTTTTCGCAAACCACTCATTTCCCATATCATGAATGCCATTTTGCTTTCAGATGCCTATAAATATAGCCATCATCGCTTTTATCACCCCAAAACCGAAAAAATCTACTCTTACCTCGAATCCCGCGGAGGCGCATTTGAAGAAACGGTCTTTTTTGGCCTGCAATACATCCTCAAATCCTACCTGTGCCAACCCTTTACCCAATCGGATCTCGATGAAGCGGCAGATATACTCAATGGCGTTTTCGGCAGAACGGACGTATTCGAACGCAGCTGCTTTCAATATATACTCGATCAACATGGCGGCTATTTCCCTGTGCGCATTAAAGCGGTCGCTGAAGGCTCGGTTATTCCCACCCGCAACGTGCTCATGACCATCGAAAACACCGATCCCAACTGCGCCTGGATTACCAACTTTCTGGAATCGCTTCTGTTGCAGGTTTGGTACCCTGTTACGGTGGCCTCGCTGTCGCGGGAGGTGCGTAAAATCATCGCCCGATACTTGCACAACAACAGCGATCAAACCGATACTTCCTTCATGCTCAACGATTTCGGTTTTCGCGGGGTGTCCAGCGTAGAATCGGCTGGCATTGGCGGCGCGGCGCACTTGGTGAATTTCAGAGGCTCCGACAACGTTATCGGCTCGCATTTCATCCGCAAATACTACAACGATCCAACGGTTTACGGCCTGTCCATCCCTGCCACCGAGCACAGTATCTGCACCCAGGAAGGCGAAGCTGGCGAACTTAAGGTCTTCGAACGGGTGCTGGCTACATTCCCCGAAGGTATGGTCGCCTGTGTATCCGACAGTTTTGATATTTTCCGGGCCTGCCGCGAATATTGGGGCAACGCCTTGAAGGAAACCCTGCTTTCCAGAGACGGAACCCTCGTCATTCGGCCCGATTCAGGAGATCCGGTGCGCACCCTGCTCGAAGTTTTCCGAATTTTGTTTGAACAATTTGGTGTAAATCAAAATGCCAAAGGATACAAAGTCCTGCCCCGACAGGTACGGGTAATCCAGGGCGATGGCGTTAACCTCGACAGCATCAGTCAGATACTCGAACGGCTTGAAAAAGAAGGCATTGCAAGCGAAAACCTGGTTTTTGGCATGGGCGGAAAACTCTTGCAGGGCGTCAACCGCGACACCCAGAATTTTGCCATCAAATGCAGTTACACCGAAATCGATGGTGAGGGCCGAAGCGTCATCAAAACGCCTGTGGAAATGGATGCAACAGGAAACCTGCAGCGCTCATTTAAAAAATCCAAAAGCGGCCGCCTGATGTTGCTGCAACACCATAGTACCCGCGAATTCAAAACCTTCAACGAACTGGAAGTTGTGGGCCCGGCATGGAGTGAAGACTTGCTGGTTCCGGTATTCGAAAATGGCAAATTGCTGGTCGAACACACATTTTCCGACATTCGGAAACGTGCCGAACTGTAGGATTTAAATCTGAAAAACCAAACAATCCCCGATCTTAGCTTTCAAACGGTCTCCACACATGAAACGCATACTTTCCCTGCTTCTCCTGCTCGGCCTCAACGTCAGCCTCTATGCCGATGTACGCCTGCCCACCCTTTTCACCGATCACATGGTGCTGCAACGCGACCGCCCGATTCTCGTATGGGGCTGGGCCAACCCGAAAGAAACGGTCACGGTACAATTCAAAGCCCAAACCCAGGTCGTAAAGGCGGGAAAAGACGGCGCCTGGCGTGTTACCCTGAAACCCGAAGCCGCCGGCGGGCCTTTCGAACTGCTGGTGAACGGCCCAAATCAGATCCGAATCAGCGATGTACTTGTAGGTGAAGTGTGGATCTGCTCTGGACAATCCAACATGGAATGGGAAGTGGAAGACAGCGACAACGCTGCCACAGAAATCGCCAATGCCAATTTCCCGCAAATCCGCCACTTGAAAGTCAGAAAAACGGTGGCTACAAGTCCGCAAACCCTTGTGCCATCTGATGGATGGCAGATGTGCAGCCCTGAAACGGTTGCCAAATTTACCGCAATCGGCTATTTTTTTGCCCGGAATCTGAATCAAAAACTCCAAGTCCCCATCGGGCTCATCAACACGACCTGGGGTGGCACCAACATCGAAACCTGGATCAGCCGCCAGGGCTTCAGTGAAAGTCCGGAATTCCGGGAAATGATCGCCGGTTTGCCCATCCTGCAGCTCGATTCCCTGGCTGCGCAACGCGCACGGGCCGCCAAAGCCCGCATTTTAAGCCTGCAAGGCAGTCCGGCAAAAGGCAGCACCCCCGAATGGGAAAACGCTGATTTCAACGACAGCCGCTGGCCCGAACTTCAGGCGCCCGGCAACTGGGAAAACCAGGCCCTCGGTGAAGTGGACGGCGAAATTTGGCTGCGCAAAACCGTGGTGCTCGATTCCAGCGAAGCCATCCAGGCAGCCGTTTTGTTTTTGGCTCAAATTGACGATTTTGACGATACTTACCTCAACGGAACCCTCCTGGGTAGCACCGATCGATACAATTTTAAACGTATGTATCCTGTTCCTGCCGGGCTTTTGCACCCGGGCGCCAACGTTATTACCGTGCGGGTAACCGACACAGGCGGCGGCGGTGGCATCTGGGGCGATCCGGCAGATTTGTATTTGCAGTTGGGAAATAAAAAACGCAGCCTGGTGGGCGCCTGGAAATACCAGGTTGCTCAATTGCTGGAGGAAAGCAGCGGGGTACAGCCCAACTCCTACCCTTCCCTGCTGTTCAACGGCATGGTTGCACCCCTGATTCCCTTCGCGTTTCAGGGCGTAATCTGGTACCAGGGCGAATCCAATGCCGACCGGGCGGTGCAATACCGCACCAGTTTCCCGCTGATGATTCAAGACTGGCGCAAACAATGGAATCAGGGCGAATTCCCCTTTTTGTTTGTCCAACTTTCAAGTTTTAACCAAAACAATGGCAACAGCAACCAGGGTAGCACCTGGGCCGAATTACGTGAAGCGCAAACCAAAACCCTGGAATTGCCCGGCACTGGCATGGCCGTATGTACCGACATCGGCAACGCAACCGACATCCACCCGCGCAACAAACAGGATGTTGGGAAAAGACTGGCTGCTTTGGCCTTACACTATGCCTACGGCCAATCCATTGTTTTTAAAGGTCCCGAACTCCGGTCTGTTCAATTCAACAACAATAAAGCCATTCTGAGTTTTGCCGCCAACGGAAGCGCATTGAGGACACCTGATAAATACGGTTACTTGCGCGGATTTGAAATTGCTGGTCCCGACAAAAAATTTTATTGGGCTAAAGCATGGATAGAACAAGGGAATGTAGTGGTTTTTAGTGAAAATGTGCCAGCCCCATTCGCAGTGAGGTATGGTTGGGCCGATGATGCCGGCGAATGCAACCTGTTCAACCAGGAGGGTTTTCCTACGGCCCCCTTTCGCACCGATAATTGGCCTTCCATTACCGAAGGGAAAAAATACAAGCCTAATTAATCTTAAATTTACATTAGAATAAGATAAAAAAATAAAGAATAAGACTAAACAAGAAAAATACACCTACCTTTGTTTCATGGCATTTAAAGAATTGTCATTTTGCTTGATTTTGTAACATTTAAGGCAAAATTTTGCGGTAATTGGTGAATAAAAGGCTGAGCAAACCAATTCCTATCCCAGAGAAAAGGTTTACTCAGCCTTTTTTATTTACAAAATGGTCGCCTTCGTGGCATCCAGTATTTTACGGGTTTCTTCCAGCGTATCCGCCTGTGCATACACGCGCAGCACAGGTTCGGTGCCCGAAGCGCGGATCATAACCCAATTGTCGCCTCCCAACAAGAATTTCCAACCGTCCACATCTTCCATTCCTTGTACAGCGTAAGATCCAAAAGACTTATATGAGCCTGACTTACAAGCATTTATAACAGCCTGTTTTTGTGCTTCCGTGATGTGCAAATCATCGCGATCGAAGGCAAATGCGCCTACCTCGTCATATACCTCCCGAACGAGGCCTTTCACGGTTTTTCCGGTTGCAGCCATAAATTCGAGTACCAAAAGCCCCATCCATACGCCGTCGCGTTCAGGAATATGGCCTTTAACCGCCAATCCGCCCGATTCTTCCCCCCCGACCAGCACATCCTCCTTGGTCATAATTTCGGCGATGTATTTAAAGCCTACCTTTGTAATTTCGTAAGGCAAACCAAATTTTTCGGCCATTTTCTTCATTTTGTCGGTAACCGAAAAAGTGAACACCACTTTTCCGCTCATATTTTTATATTTATGAAGATAAAGCAACAGAATAAGCAACAAGTGGTGGCTGTCTACAAAATTGCCATCTTCGTCGTACATGCCAATCCGATCGGCATCTCCATCATTGGCCAATCCAGCCGAAATTTTCGGGTTTTTCTTAATTAAGTTGCTCAATTCCAACAAATTGCGATGAATTGGTTCTGGCGCTTGGCCATGCATTCCCGGATTCCAATCGCAATGCATAAACACCGATCTGGGCAACAAAGCTTTTACAGCGCGTTGTCCGGCGCCATACATGGCATCATATGCCAGTTTGATGCCTGCTCCTTTAATCAACTTAAAATCAAAATGCTTTTTAGCATGTTGGAGGTACATTTTTTCGAGATCGGCATCCACAATCAATTTGCGTTGAACCAGGTCATACACGCTCGGCAAAGATTGAATGCTACAAGCGTCGGGAATTAAGTTTTCCACTTCGGCAATTTCGGCAGGAATCATAGGGCCTCCATATGCTGCCTTCAACTTAAATCCGTTGTAAGTGGGCGGATTGTGACTAGCCGTAATAACAATTCCGAGGTCGGCTTTGAGTTTTACTACACCCAATGAAACCATAGGCGTGCTCACAAATCCCACTCCCACATGGCATTTGATGCCGTAAGCGCCCAATACTCGAGCGGTGGTTTCGGTAAAAAGCAAGCCGCCAAATCGGCAATCGTACCCGATCACCGCTTTTTTCATTTTGTGCTTTTTCATAAACAACGCGGTCGCCTCTGCAACCCGCATTACGTTTTCTACCGTGTACTCGTCGGCAATGATTGCCCGCCAACCGTCGGTACCGAATTTGATGGAAGTAGCCATGTTTTAGTTATGCATGAAGTGATAAAAATGGTGCTTTCAAATTTAAATGAATGGACTTGGAATTTTTGAAATTCCGCCATTTCAACAATTTATCTGCCAAATTTGGATGCCTCAATTTCCCGCTAGGTTCGTGGCAATGCGGGAAAACGCCTTACCTTGTGCTGCCCAATGGAACAATGTATACGTCTCGCTGCCGAATTTGGCGCCTGTTTTACCGCCTAATTTATTGAAAATCAGCATTTCAACTCGCAATGCCCGCAGTTTTCAAGCAGCGTTTAGTTTACATTTTAGGCAAATGTATTGGTTCATTGGCGTAGTTTTGTGCGTAATTTTAAAAAATCCATCAAAACTTGACAGATTCTTATCGGCATAAGGGCATGCGCAAAAGCCTGGTGGAAACCCTGCGCCAAAAGGGCATTCACGACGAGGCTGTTATGGCAGCAATCGGGGCAATTCCGCGTCATTTTTTTCTTGACAAGGCCTTTGAAGAACATGCTTATGAAGATAAGGCATTCCCAATTGGCAATGAACAAACCATATCGCAACCTTACACGGTAGCATATCAAACACAATTGCTTGATGTGCAGGCCCGCGATCGGGTGCTCGAAATTGGCACCGGTTCGGGATACCAGGCTGCTGTACTGGCTGCACTTGGCGCCCGTGTGTTTACCATCGAACGCCAGGAAACGCTTTACTTGCATGCTCGTTCCCTGCTACACACGATGGGGTTAAAAACCATCCAATGTTTTTTTGGTGATGGCACCTCCGGTTTGCCAGATTATGCCCCGTACGATAAAATTTTGGTAACTGCCGGGGCTCCTGTTGTACCCGAAGCCCTGAAAAATCAATTGATGATTGGCGGCAGGCTGGTGATCCCGGTTGGAGATTCGGTTCAACACATGCACCTCATTCGTCGCATCAATGCTGGAAAATTCGAAACCGAAATCCTAAAACCATTTCGGTTTGTCCCCTTTCTGGATGGGATTCAACGCCAATAACCCCCCTTTTCTTGACCCAAATTTACATGTATGTCTAATCTGATATATGGTCATCACCCTGTCGTGGAAGCCATTAAAGCCGGTAAAACCGTCGAAAAATTATTCTTCCAACAAGGCGTACGAGGCGAGTTTGAAAAAGAAATACGCCTGCTTGCAAGGGAACATGATATTCCGCTACAGGTTGTACCCAAGGAAAAACTCAACAAACTTACCGGTGGAAATCATCAGGGAGTAGCGGCCTACCTGGCCATCATCGAATTCCAATCCATCGAATCATTGGTGCCTTTTTTGTTTGAACAAGGTGAAAATCCACTTCTGCTCATGCTCGACAGCATTTCAGATGTGCGGAATTTCGGCGCCCTGTGTCGCTCAGCAGAATGTATGGGCGCCCATGCGCTTATTATTCCGCAAGCCGGTTCGGCCCCCGCCAACGAAGATGCCATGAAAGCATCCGCCGGCGCACTCGCTCG
>JAGWYI010000179.1 GCA_018969455.1 Bacteroidota bacterium
TACACGCTGACAAACATTTAAAAAAATAAAATTTTGTGTGCTATTTTAGCGGTTTAATACGCAGTAAAGGGGCTAAATGGCACGGGGATTATTGGTGTTCCAAATATAATGGCATTCGGGAAACTTCAATATCAAGTTCGCTGCAAATGTAAAATTTTAACAAAAGGGAGCATTTGATACCGGATGCCCGATACCCTCGTGTGGGTTCGGGCAGGTGCGCGAAACGCTTGCTGTATATGGGCATTAGAAATAGTTTTAAACCTGTTTCCAAGCGCCCGTTTTGGGCATTTTTAACGGCTTTTCTCGAAACTTAACCTTGGTTTACCTGCCTGAGGCAGGTATGTCGGTACCTTTGTTGAAATCATGATTAAACTTTTGGCCATGCGTTTGTTTTCTGCCCTTATTTTTGGTATTCTATCCATTTCCAGCTGCCTAAATGCCCAAACCGACGCCGACGACTTCCCGCAAGCGCGCGCGCCTCGCGCGGCCGGAATGCCCTACAACCGCGACATTCATTCGGCCGGCAAAGTGCTCACTTTTGGCGATCCACGCCTCGAAAATCATACCCTGGATGTTTGTCTTTTGCCCGATCCCCAATACCTCGCGCTGGAAGACCGATACGGCGTGGCCATTCTCCACCGAAAACAAAACAAACGCGTTGCCCGCTGGTCCTTCCCCCAATCAGATGGTTTTAAAGAACTGATGAGCACCTTCTCGGGCATCAAATCCTTTGAATGGCAAAACCGGAGCTACCTCGTTTGGGGCGCCGGCGGCGGCGCCAAAGACAGTTCCGGCATCATGGTGCTCGAATGGAACAACCAAAAACTGCTCAAGCCCCGCCTGATTTTTTGCCCGGCCACAGCCCCTTCTCCCATGGCCCTGCCCAACGAAGTGGAAGTGCGCCTCGAAGCAGGCATTCCTTACCTCTATGTAGCGCTCAATGGCAACAACCAGGTGCAAAAAATACGCTTTTCTGATCAAAAAATCATGTGGACCAGCACCTGCGGCGTGGCCCCTTATGGTTTGGAACTGCTTGATAATAAAGTATTTGTAAGCAACTGGGCCGGCCCCGTCCCCCGTGACACAAAAATGGAAACAGCCGGCGTACCCTGGGGTGAAGCCTATGTAAACCCCAAAACCGGCGCGACCTCCAAAGGAACGGTTGCAGTACTGGATGCCCAAACCGGCAACTTCCTCAACGAAATTGAAGTGGGACTGCATCCAAATGCCCTGGTCATTTCGCCCGACAAAAAAATGCTCTACGTCGCCAATGGCAACGACGACAATTTGTCGGCCATCGATTTAAGCCTCGAAAAAGTGCGTTTTACCATTCCGGTGGGTTTATTTCCTGAAAACAGCCGCCTCGCAGGCAGCAGCCCCAATGGACTGGCTTTCAGCGCCGACGGCCAAATGCTGTACGTTTCCAACGGGCTCGATCACGCGCTCGCTTGCGTACGCACAGGCGACAGCCCGCAGGTGCTGGGATACATTCCGACCGAAGCCTATCCCGCCGGTTTGACCTGCATAGACAACACCTTGTATGTGTGCAACTTAGAGGCCCGCGGCGCCGGAACCCGCAACAACACCCGCCTGCTCCATCAGGAATTCCCTTTGTTAAAAAAACGGTTCCGCGGCGCGCAGCAAGCACACGAACAATACGCATCCTTGTCGATCATCCCGGTCCCCAACACGCAAAAATTAGCCGAATACACCCAACAGGTACAAAAAATGGCCAAAAAGTTCCGCACCGAACTGGCCAATCAAATGCCGCGCCCGGAAGCAGCCCCTCGACCCGTCCCGGAACGTACCGGCGAACCCTCGGTTTTTAAACACGTCATTTACATCATCAAGGAAAACAGAACCTTCGATCAGGTGTATGGCGACCTTGAAGCGGCACGCGGCATGCCCTCCCTCTGCATTTACGGCGATTCGGTTACGCCCAACCAGCACAAACTCGCCCTACAATACTGCCTGCTCGACGGCTATCATGTTTCCGGCAAATGCTCGGCAGAAGGACACCAATGGACCGACGCCGGCATTGTGTCGGATTATGTGGAAAAAAGCGTGCGCGCCTGGTTTCGCAGCTACCCCCACCGCCAATACGATGCCCTCGTATATACCCGCGAAGGATTCAACTGGAACCACGCAGAAGATCACGGCAAAAAAGCCCGCATTTACGGCGAAGCCTGTGATACTGAATTCGATAAAAATTTGAGTTGGACCGATATTTATTCGCTGTATGTAAACAAACAGCCTTTTCAATTTAAAAATACATCCACCATCTCGCGGGTACGCCCCTTGTTGTCTCAAACCTATCCGGGGTACGACGACCCGCGCATCAACGACCAGCTCCGGGCGGATGCACTCATTGCCGACATCCACAAATGGGAAGCCATGCCCGGCGACAGCATGCCCGCGCTCATGCTCCTGTCGCTGCCCAACGACCATACCACCGGCACCACGCCGGGATTCCCCACCCCGCGCGCCATGGTGGCCGACAACGACCTGGCGCTCGGCCGCATCGTAGAAGCGCTTACCTACAGCCGGTTTTGGGAAAATACGGTCATTTTTGTCACCGAAGACGATTCCCAGGGCGGTTGGGATCATGTTTCTGCCTACCGCAGCGGCGCTTTGGTCATTTCTGCCTATCCGCCCGAAAAACCCGTGGTGCATACTGCCTATAACCAAACCAGCATGCTGCGCACCATCGAGCAGATCCTGGGTTTGCCCCCTATGAACGCGATGGACGCCACCGCCGAAACCATGCAGGATTGTTTTGGCGCCAAATTGCAGCCGCGCAAGTACACCCGGCGCATGAACCTGATCGCACTGAATGAAATGAACCCCGACACCGAACACTTACACGGAAGAAGCCTGTTTTATGCAAAAAAATCGGCCGATATCTGCGCGCGGGGCATTGACCAAGGACCCGATGAACTGTTCAACCGGATCTTGTGGTTTGCAGCAAAGGGAGCATTGGCGTATCCGGGGGAATAATCGGCCATACCAAAAGTACTTTCCATGCAACACGGGCGTTCCAATGGAGTAATATTTCGAAGAATGGCGAAAAAGCCGGGTATATTTGCAAAAACAAGTAAATATCAGGTTGTTTGCACCATAAAAGAAAACAAAAACAGGACACCGGCTAAAAAAGGCAGGCTGTCGGGCTTTTCAGATCGCAATGAAAATTTTAGAACGGTTAATGGAACTAATCTGGTCGTGGATCTGGCATATCCTCGTCTTCATAGCCGTCTTGCTGTTTTGCGCCCACCTGTGGTTTATCAACAATTCAGAAGCAGCCCTGGAAGAAACCATTCGGGCGGGTTCCAATGGCAAATTAAATTGCACCGTAAAGCGTTTTTCCTTAAATTATTTTACCAATGTAATCAATGTAGACGATTTTTCCATATTTAATACGGATTCTACGGCGCAGGCAACTTCCTACAAAGTAGATGTACATCATTTTCATTTGCGCATTCGCTCCAAATGGGATTTGATTTTTCACAGCCGCCTGCTGATTGATTCTGTTGTATTTATAGATCCCAAAATCCAGATTACCCGGGCCGCCAACCGAATATCCAAAGAAGGCCCCAAACGAATTTTGCTGGTTCAGGAACTGGGAAAAGTGTATCAAACCATCAACAATTCGCTGCAAGTGCTCAACCTGGATGTCTTCGAAATCCAGGAAGGCAAACTGAGCGTCATCGAAGCCGGGCACCCCGAAAAAGAACCCCTGAACATCAACCATATTTATTTCAGGGTCAATAAATTGTTGATCAACGCCGAAAACCTCCTTGACAAATCCCGCTTCCATTTTTCAGAAAGCATCCTGTTGCGGGTTGCCGATCAAAACATCCTCCTGCCCGATAAACACAGCAGGCTCGCATTCAAGGAGTTGCTGATTGATACCAAACAAAAAATGCTGCGCCTGGCTGCGCCAAAATTAAATTTATTACCCGCTGAAGATCAAAAAAATACCCTGAATTTTGAAGCGAAAAGCGTCAATATTTTGGGACTCGATTTTAATTCCCTTTACCTGCATGATCTGCTGAAAATCGATTCTTTTATACTCGAAAGCCCCATCGTCGACCTCGACCTTTACCGCAAAACCAAAACAAAAAGCGCCGCTGCCCGGCGCATTGAAATCGACTCCTTCATCAATCGATTGCCCATGGCCATCAACATCCGCCATCTGTTGATGCGGAAGGAGGAATTGACCATAAAACTCCATAAATCGGGCAAAACCACCACCTTTTCCACCAAAAACGACGACATTGCCATCGCCGATTTCCACCTGAATGATCATTCCGATCAGGGCATTCGAATCACCGGGTTTAAATACACCATCCGCCACTATGTCGGTTTTTCCGCCGACAGCACTTACCGTTTTGATTTTGACAGCCTGCAATTTATCAACAACAAAATTATCCTCTATAATTTACAGGTAAATACCGTCAAAAAGACAAAAATAACCTTGTTGCGCAATTACAGCATTCCGCGTTTTGAAATCACCGAAATGGATTGGTTTTCCTTTATTTTGGAAAATCACCTGATTGCCAAAGAAGCAGTTATGTATGACCCGGTGCTTAATCTGGAAAAAAACCTGAACGCCGATCCGGATCCTGGCGAGCCTGCGAAAAAGAAAAAATCAGTGTACGAATTTTTGTCTTTATTCGACAAAATTATTGTCCTCGAACAATTGCAAATATTCAACGGAACCTTCAATTACCAACAATCCAACAACTTAAACGCGCATATCCAACAACTCAATCTCAATATCTGCCTGAAGGACCTCGGCAAAGTGCGCACCCCGGAAGAATTGTTTCACACGTTTCAGAATTTATCCTTCGATACAGCAACGGTGCACAACGCCGTCAATTTTTTGACCATCCACCATTCGGTACTGGACGTTAAAAAACAAAAAATCGGGATTGAAGATTTGCATTTCGAAGCCGAAATGAACAACATCGCCATGTCGCTCAAAGGCGTTGAAATTCAAGACTTTCTGATTGATTCGAACATCCTCGATTTGAGTTCAATCGCCTGGCGATCGGGCATTATCCACTTAAACGACCCGCAAAAAACTACCGAAAAAGTAAAACCCAATAGAAATGCCGCTTCCATAGTTTCCGTCAGCAACATTCGGGGAAACAACACGGTGGTGCATTTCGACAATGAAAAATTGCGCGCCTCTGTTTATTTTGATTTGATTTCGGCCGACCATTTTTCCAAGGAAAATGGCAAACCCTTTCAATTGGACAGTTTTTGGCTGGAAGGAAACAAAATTCGCTTGCACCTCCAAAACGGCGATTTGCGCGGCGGTGCATTCGTTTTAAGGGATCAAATGCCTTCTTTCTTTGAAAACCTGGTTTTTTCCCAAAAAAACAACAACGATAGCCTCTTCCTGGCCATTCCCTTGCTGAAATTTATCCCCGACATCAAACAAACGGCCCAAAAAGAAGCCATTATTTTAAAGGCCGTTCAAGTTGTAGAACCCAAATTGTCTTTCAGCGCCTGCAAAAAAACCGCAGAACCAGGCGACGGGAGCATGCCTTTCTTCCTGCCACCCCTCGAATTTGATGGATTTCAGGTAGAAAAGGCGTCTATTTCCATTTTAAAACACCCATTGCGGTTCCAGTGCAATCCCTGCTCCCTGGAAGCCCGCGCCTGGAGGGTCGGGAACGATAGCATGCTGTTTTCCAAAGCGTTAACGGTAAACGCCCAGGACCTGGTTTTTCACCTGAACGACAGCCTTCAATTGAATTTGCCCGGAAATACCCGTTTGAAAACCGATTCGCTCTCTTTTTTCACCAACACGCGAAAATCGCAAATGTGGGGCCCAAAATGGCAATCGGACAGTTTGAATCTTGCGCTTGCACGCCTGAACAACCCACAACAAATCGCCTTCCGGGGCATCCAGGCAACGATAAACCAAGCTGTTCACGCCGATAAAATTCCGGAATTCCTGCCCTGGCTGATCAATCAATCAAAGGCAAATATTCGGGTGCAGGCCCTCCATTGGCAGAAAAACAACGTGAACCTGCAAATACGCCAATTGCTTTTTAATCAGGCAGAAAAGCACCTGAGCCTCGATTCCTTTTCCTTCGATCCGGGCAAACCCAGAGCCGAATTTTTAAAAGATATTGAATACAAAAAGGATTATTTTCAGTTTTCGCTCGGGAAAACCACCTTGCGCAATTGGAGCCTGTCTGAACAGCATTGGCTAATTCCTCAAATGGAAACAAGCCATGCAAGCGTCGATATTTTTGTCGATAAAGTCAATAAAATCAAATCGGAACAGGTAAAACCCATGCCTGCTGCCCTGATTCGAAAAATTCCCTGGCCTTTTCTGGTAGACACCCTGCAACTGAACAACGCCAAAGTGGTGTATTCCGAATTCAGCCAGATATCTAAAGACACAGGAACCATATGGTTTTCAAATATATTTGGCCCTTGTTATCATGTGCAATCCCTTCCCGGCGCCCCGGCTGATAGCCTCTGCATTGCGGTTCGCGCCAAATTCCTCGACCAGTTTCCCCTGAAATTAGACTTGCGCGAATCCATTCACGACAGTTTGGGCGGCATGGAACTGGCGCTGCATATTGGAAAAGGCAATCTGGAGCAACTGAATACTTTTTTGCCGCGCCTTACCGGAGTGGCCATTCAATCGGGCATGCTCGATTCGTTTCAAATGCGGGTGCGAGCCAACGATTTTAGCGCCTCGGGCAATACCGAATTGGATTACCACAACCTGAAGGCAAAAATCGAGACCGGGCATGCGCGCCAACCCTCCGGATTAAAACAAAGGGCTATCCATTTTTTCATCAATCATATCGCCATCCACCGCAACATGACCCGGGGCAGCGTTCAATTCGATCTTGCCCGCGTCCGCGCCAAATCGCCCATCAGCTTTTTCTTGAAAATGATAACAACCGGGGCATTGAAGATCATTTCCCCCTTGATGGAGCGCATGTATCGCAAACACCGGGTGAAACTGGTGCATGCGGTTTCCTAAGAAACTGTTTTAAGCAAAACTTCCTGGATATACCCGCGTAAAACCTGATAACATGTCGGCCATTTTAGATACCATTCTTTCCTCCCTGTTTTTAATTACCAGTCTTTTAATTGTTGCGCTTTTTACATTTGTTGCCCTAGCAAATGCCCGTTTTTTTAAAATTCGGCTGCTGAATATCCTGTTTTCGGGCTTCATGCTCTTTCTGTTGGCTTTTTTATTTCTATTTATTGGATATTTAAATCCTTTGTATTTTGGTTTTGGGCTTGCTTCCCAATTTAGCAACATCTCGACAAACGAAAAATACATCTGCCTGATGGATCAGCTGGTTCATGGCGCATCCGATGGAAGCAACGAAACAGAAATACAGCGATTGCATACCCTGAATGCGCAAACTGGGGCACGCATCAGCCGGAAAGTCCTTGGAAGCAACATCTTTATTTTTGAACTGGAAAGGAATGTATTGATGTATGGGAATGATTCAGCCTTGTATTTTTTAGACATAGAAAATAACACTACACTTAAAACATTGGATAAAAACACCTTACCCGATCTTTATCCCGAACTCCGGGCAGGCATTGATGAGATCCGTTACAACCCCGCGGAGCATTTGATTCAGGTAAATGTAAAAAACGGCAAGGCCTGTTTTATTACGCCTTTTGATTTTAAATTGTTTGAAACCAAGCCTCCTGCACCACTGACCGGCGAATGGGAAAGCAAGCGCCGTACAAGGATCGCTCCCACAGATTCCAGCGCCTTCACTTTGGGCCCAAAGGATGCTTATGGAAAAACCATGATTTTAAAGGACCATCAGG
>JAGWYI010000180.1 GCA_018969455.1 Bacteroidota bacterium
AAATTTCCGTCATTCAATCCCGCATTGATGGCTGGCGAGCAGGCTTGTAAATGAAAATCACCCGAATCCGGCGATACAAACATCGGGTCGGTAGACCACAGGTTTAATGAATCTTTCTGAATCTTTAACGGACCTAAAATTGGAACATTGATAATATTTTTTATAAAATTAACATTTTCATTTTTATTAAACAATAAAATATAATTCATTAATAGCGCCGTATCTTTTAGATAAAAAATACAATTTTCTGTTAAACTTGGAGTATTATATTCTTCACTGAATAAATTATTATGAAAACTACAATTTATAATTGTTGATTTTGATGCAGAAATTGAAATTCCAGACAACTCAAATTTAGAGGTGTTCGGATTTATAAAACCATTATTTTCTAAAATACAATTTTCTAATTTTATTTTATTTCCAACCAGTCTATTAGCAGAAAAATCAACTGAATTTTTACCATTATTATTAAATTCAGTATTTATTATTTTAAATTCATCACCTGTTCCCGCCAAACTACGAAAATTACAATTACTGAATGTTGAATTCATAATAGTATTAGACCCCTTGATAGAAAAATCACAATTGAGGCCTAATCCAATTGTACAATCAACAAATCTTGAATTAAAAATATTAAACTTAAAATCTCGAAGGATTTCCCCCGATAATAAATAGGTATTATTATTTTTGAGAAAAAGGCAAGAGTCAAGATTAAAATAGGCATTTCCTACCTCAAAAAAAGCTAATTGAGTACCAAACAAAACATGGTCATTTCCTGTGAAAGTTGATCCCGAAAAACTGATAAAAGTTCCACCATTAAACCTTGGATATTCCCAATATAAAACGGAACCTATATCTAACCCGTTTAATGATTCTCCGGGAGGAACCCCATTGCTATTTTCTTGAATTTTACAATTTACAATATCAAAAGTATCAATTCCAGGTGAATCAATGAAATAAATTGCTCCACCCCTTCGATAACTTGAATTTTTCACAAATTCACAAAAACCTAAATCGGCCGGGCGTTCAAATTTACTACCTCCATTCCTGCAAAGTGCACCACCATATCCCAACACTGATTTGTTCAAAAAAAACTTGCAATGGTCGAAAAATGGTGCAACAGAACCCTCCCCCGAACCATTCACATATATTGCACCCCCATCCTTTAATGCAATATTGTGGAAAAAATTGCAATTGGCGATTGTTGGATAAGCCGTTCCGTCGGTGGCCATTACATAAATTGCGGCGCCTGATACTCCCGGAAAACCATTTGTAATTCCTGGTTTGTCTGCAAGGGCATTTTGAAACACAAAACCATCTAAAACAGTTTCTATATCAGGCCTGTACATATACAACAAATTATATGTATTGTCTGTACTATCTCCGGGCATGCCAATATCCCCATCTAAAATGCTCGGATGGGCCTCGATATCCCGTTCGCTTACATCCATTTCTGTGCCTGCAAAACCACCCAGGAGTCGTACGCCCGACAGCAATTCGTAGTGCGCATTCCGGTCGTTGCCGTCAGTGGGGCGGTAAATGCCCTGAGCCACCCATATTTCATCACCTTTTACGGCAATTGCCAGCGCATCGTGCAGGTTGGTAAATGCATCGTACCAGGTTTGCCCGCTGTTTTGGCCAAATGCGGCCGGATCTACGTAATAGCGCCTGGTTTGTGCCAACAAGTTTGTCACGCTAAAAAAAAAGAAGGAAAACAAAGCGATTTTATACATGGGATGGAATGATTGAAAGGTATAATAAAAGGGGCAACATCGCGCCAGAATAATCTAGCGCAATGTTGCTCCCGGATTTAATCAAATTGCAGCCTTGCCTATGCTCATAAAGCCTTAATTTCGGATCAGGCGCAAACTCTGAACGCCATTCGGCGTATACAAACTGATTACATATTGACCTGCCGGTAAGGCCGGCAGCATTTCTGACCCGATTCGAGTCAGGCCCGGCGCCAAATCCAGCGATTTTTCATACCAGATTTTCCCCAATACATCCTGAATACTCAAGCGCGTGGAGACCGCGGTATTGGTTTCAAGGTTTAATCGAAAAACACTTGCGGTCGGATTGGGATAAATACTCAGTGCAACCAATGGTTTTTCTTCGATATCCTGCATTTTGGACTCCACAAGTGGTACCAGATCGGAAATTTCCAGATCCAGCGCGATAGCTTCTCCATTTGGGAGGTAAGCCTCGGATTGCATACTTTCCGAATGTATTTTAATTCCGTTCAAAGCCCTGTTTTGATTCCGCAACAATTCAACTTCTACATAAAACAAGGGCGTTCCAGGCGCAAATGCCTGTGCAGCAGCAACATCAAACCACAAAACACGCAATTCACCGGCATGGGGTATATTCCAGGCGCGATCCTGCAGGACGCCTTTTTTCAATTCGCCAGGCCACTTGAGGGCCTTGATCGACAAGGCTGTTGTATCATACTGCAAAGCCAGTTGCCAGGCATGCAATGCGCAAGGCTCGGTAACAAACACCGGAATTTCCAGGCGTTGCCCGGCTTTACCTGTCAATCCCTTCGTTCCGAAATGAACCGTTTGGGATGAGCGTGTTTCACTTTGGCCGGAAGCACTGGCAAGAGCATTTCCATTCACATCCCCCACCTTAAATCCGACAAATTCGACCTTATTATCCAATTGACCTGTGGTGGGTAAGGCAAATTCATCAAATTCTTCATCTGCGTAAATCGCTCCCCCCATCGTATTTGGAATGTAATTTGTATATTGTTGATTCATTGTACCAAAATAATCACTTAATGATCCCACAAATGAATAAGGATTATTTGAATTTAGAATCGAAGACTTTAAGTCTTTATCGATAAAACGCCAAGAACGAGCAGAGGGCAGATTGCTATAAATTCCCAAAATTAATTTTCTCAACTCCACAACATCGAAATTTGTTATAGAACCACTCGTATTTGCATCCGCCGCAAGCATTTTAAAACCGCTCAAAGGCGTTAATCCCAAAATATGCCTTGAAATCAAAACCAGATCATAAGTACTAACGCCATTCAATGGATTATCTACCTTTCGAAGGGCCACATTTTGCGTTTTGTTAAACTGGCAAGGGCAGGCTACTACTGAAGAACCTTGGGTACTGCCATCCTGATAACAATTCGGGAAATCGGAATTGTTGGCTGTATAACGGTTCAGGTAATATTCCCAACCAACAATTGCATTCCCGTTTTCGGTTTCGGCCGAGATGGATAAACTGCCGGTACACAAATCATCTAGTGGACTGGCTTCCGTAATTTGTGATTGTGCTGATGTAAGGCATTCCTCGGTGGCGCCATCCTGTCGGATAACGGCATTTAAAAATTTAATGGACTGTATACATCCGCCTGTGGAAGTACTGAGTGAAATTGTTGCTATCAATTTTTCTCCGTAATTGGCGCCAACATATAAATTGTTGATATTGTTTATTACAACTTCTATCCGCAGTAAAGTGGGCGAAACTTCTGTGAGGGTTGCACAAGTAAAAGGGTAACAGTAAGGGGAAGCAGAGCCCCCGGAACCTGGTGTCAGGGTGAACGTTCCTGATTTTTTTACTTCCAGGACGCAACGAAAATCAACGATATGGGTCGGCGTGGAAGCAGAACTATTGGTTGTTCTTATATCAAATCCCAACATGTTATTGCAGGTAGACTGCTGACCATTGGTGGTGGATGGGGCAACTTTCATAATCACCTCGGGGCAGTATTGTGTCACACAGGGTGCTCCATTGATACCATTCCAATAAATTGTTTGTGCAGAACTGAAATAAGGTTTGCAGCAATCAAAATTCGGCCCTACAATTCGGCCATAAGATCCTCTGAAATCAATATCAACCTGGGGGCATTCAGACTCTAAAAGGGGACCATCAAAAACGATGTAAAACAATGTATTTTCCGGTCCAATTGAACCGGTATTTTTTATTTGTACACTGCCCGCATGCGTATAAATCCTGTATTGATTGTTTCCGGGAATTGCATAAACCTGAGCAGAGGCGCTCGAAATCAATCCCGATTCAATGCTTGGCATCATCATGCCCACTGTTGGCGTTATCCCAAGTAAAAAATCAAATTCCTCAAAATTAAATTTGGTATTTGGCGTCCCTTCAACCCAGATTGGAACTTTTTTCCGGTTTGGACGGCCGACAGTCGGCGCATTTACTGCAGCTCCAATTCTAAATCGGGCAGGGCCTGCATCCGGGTCAACGCAGCCGCTTGAAGGTTGATCTATTGTCTTGGCAAATTGACCACCGCCACAACCCAGGGCTACATTGATCGCACTGCAAAAGGTATTGCTACCGTTTGAATTCACCAGATTGATGCTGCAACTTGTGCCCGCTATCTCAACATATTCACCTGGAAATACATCAACGGCCAATGAAAACAACAATAATTTACCGGGAACGGTTAAGGTTACATTTGGCAGACTATAATTGGTTGCAGAAATTTCATAGGAAAACAGATTCGTGGTTTCATCATAACTAATTACGGGTGAATTCGGGGTTCCCGGATTATTCACGCCCGGGAAACCTGGAGCGCAATTAATGGTTTGGGGAATGTTCACTTTTGACAATCGTTTTCCTACGACTCCGGGGTTGCCTGGCGTGACAAGCAATGAACCGGTTAAGGTTAAACTTGTGAACGTAATCGGATTTTGTTCCCCAAGGTTTCCACTGCCATTTTTCACTAAATACACCTTGTAATACACCCGAAAACAGCCATCCGGACAAGCTGGACCGTTATCGATGTTCGAAGGCTGGGTCAGATAGGATTGGCAAACCTCAATACCCCAATCCGTACAAGCCGAACCGCCGGGAGATTGAGCCGCCAGATTATAACTTAACAGGAGAAAGGAGAAAGGAGAAAGGAGAAAGGAATTTTGACATGGTTTAAAAATTTTGGTGAACATTTATTATGCAAATTTACGCTATTTAAATGATTGAAAGTTATTTGTTTATTAAATTATTGTTCAGGATTCTCATTGCAAAAACGCGATCAAATATTCCGAAACAAGGACGTGTAAAATTACCAAATTTGTTCTAATCTATAAAACAGGAAGTTTAAGTTTTGCTGTTTTTTTACACACAACCAAATAATTTAATATTATACCAGGTTTCGCCGGATATTGTGGATAAACCGGGATGGATTTCGCTGATTTATAATGATTTATAAAGATCGTTATGCACAAAATCTGGCGGCGTAAAGTATAAACTGGGGCGTGGGCATTTCTGTTAGACATGCAGAAATGCCCACGCCTTTTTTGAACCTGATTTTAATGAAACACCGTCATGTTGCCTTGTGCAACCCGTCCATTTGCATCCATAACATGCCAATGATAGGGACCGGAGGGCAGATTTGTTTGCATGGCGTAATAGAATTTTGAACCGACAGGGGCTTCCAGATTATAGCTCAGAACCGTTCTCCCTGTTTCATCCAACAACTCAAATTGCATTTGGCCGAGCCCCCTGCCTTCCAGCGTAAATACGCCCTGGTTGGGATTAGGATAAATTTTAAAGCCGGATTCCTGTATCCAGTCACGCGTTGCACTCACAAAAGGCACCTCAAAAGTTCGAATGACCGAGCATCCATTGGCATCTGTGAGTGTGCACGTGTACGTGCCTGGCAGCAACCCACTGATTTGAAGGCCGCTCTGACCATTGCTCCAGACAGGACTATAGGGTTTTGTTCCTCCCGAAACGTTGTCCAAAAGTAGGCTGCCATCCGCAATTTGAGGCCCGGAAGCCGCATTCACCTGGGCATTGATCTGCAAAACATCGGGTTCTGTTAAGGGCAAATACCACTGGATTTTACAATCAAATGCATCCGTTAATACACCCTGATAAATTCCCGGCCCCAGCGCTCCCCGCGTTGGGGTATTGGCCCCGTCAGACCAGAGCCAGGAAAACGGCGCTTTCCCGTTGGCTGGAAGTATGGTAAGACTGCCATCTGCGGTGCCATTACAGGAAATCGGGACAAGATCCAGCGCCAAATCCAGGGCGCCTGTTTTTTGAACCGATGCTGTAGCCGAACTGGTACAGCCTTGCGCGTCGATTACCGTAACCTGGTAAAGGCCCGCAGGAAGGCCTGAAACAACGCTGTCGCTGCTGAACCCCCAATTGTATTGATAGGGCCCACTGTTACTCCCCTCAACCTGAACCGATAGGCGCCCTCCGGTGGTGTCTCCACAAACAAGCGGGTCGGATGCTACCTTCAGATGCATGGCCAAACCGAGCGGAACCTCCAACGCAAACACCCCGATGCGCCCTTTTGAGTCCGTTATTGTTACCTGATAATTTCCCGGCATCAACCCCGACTGTTTATTGAGCTCTATGCCGCTTGCGCCGGTGCTCCAATTGTATGTGGCGGGCGCGCATAAATCTACCGTACTGAACCGTATGGACCCATTTGCAGATTCGGAATTACAGGCAGGAGTCGTTTCTGCCGGCGCGTATTGCTGCAAGGGTCCTGCCTCGATGGCGCCAATGTCCACAGTGCCGAATTGCACCCGAGGCTGCCCCAGCAGATCCTTTGTACTCAAATTTCCGTCATTCAATCCCGCATTGATGGCTGGCGAGCAGGCTTGTAAATGAAAATCACCCGAATCCGGCGATACAAACATCGGGTCGGTAGACCACAGGTTGTTACTTTGAATCCAGTTCAAATTGGATATCGTATCGGGAAGGGTTATTATGGAGTTTTTGACTATTGCTTGATTATTGGGTGGAAATTTATTCAATAATTTTGGGTCATTTATATGAAAAATGCTATTTTTAATAGTAGTATTGGGTGACACCAAATAAACCAAATTTTTGAACGCGTTTAAATTGTACACGTTTATGAAAGAATTGTTATTAGAATTCTTTGTAAAAAATGAAACCGGGGAAATAGAATTCCATCCTGAATTTTTAAACGCCAAAATATTTTGAGCCTCGATCTTTGATTCGTTTTGTAAAGAGTTTATGCCTATTGATAACGTGATATTATTCTCAAGAGTAAGACCATCAATTATTAATTTTTTTGAGAAAAATGAGCATTCATTTGAAGAATAGAGTTTCCCACAATTAATCATTTTGACATTTTTTAATATCGTTGAAGAATCTGAAACCTTTAAACTTTGCGATGCATAATTGCCAATACCGTTCATTTCTCCTTCAAAAACTGTATTCATCAAGCAATAGTTTATCCAACCAAATGATTCGCCTGCTATTGGTGTAGCATTGTTTTTAAAAAGAACTGAATCCATTACCCATAATGTATTTCCAGTTTCTGCAAAAAAAACTTGTGAAACAAGTGCCACACTTAAAAAAGAAGTCTTATTATTTTCAATTTTACATTTTTTAAATCGAATTACTGTTGGAATATTAGGGCGTGAAAAAATTACATGGAAAAAACTCCCAGATAAAATGCCATTTCCATTACAAGAATTAAATTTAGCCTCGGTTCCAATAATATCAAAAGTATCTACTCTTGGCGAATCGGAAAAAAATATTCCTCCTCCAAAAGAATAAGCAAAGTTATTTTCAAACAAGCAATCTTTAATGTCCGCTTTTTGGTCTATCCAACTTCCACCCAAACGCGCATAGGCACCACCGTTACCATTTAAGGATTGATTGAATAAAAATTTACACCGATTTAAATAAAGTGCAATGGAGCCCTCCCCCGAACCATTTGCATATATTGCACCCCCATCCTTTAATGCAATATTGTGGAAAAAATTGCAATTGGCGATTGTTGGATAAGCCGTTCCGTCGGTGGCCATTACATAAATTGCGGCGCCTGATACTCCC
>JAGWYI010000181.1 GCA_018969455.1 Bacteroidota bacterium
TGATCCCGTTGTGTAACCGTATACGGGTTTGTTTGTGGCGCTCGCCCTGTTCCAGTGCGGTGTTCAGCCAGGCATTGAGCGCATCTTCGCGTACATAAATTTGAGCGGTGATGCGTAACCAGGCGCCTTTTTCCGGTTTGAATCCTTTAAAACGGGGTATTTTTTCGTCAAAAAGCAAGGTTTTGGGCAAATGTTCCGACTGAATTGCAATCAGGGTGTCGAGCGTGCAAACGCGGGTGCGTACACAGGCGCTGGTGTCGCCCAGCCGCTCTGACGTATCGAGCAAAGACATATCGAGCGGGGTAGGGGATGGATTCAGGTAAATGGCCCGGTAATAGGCTTTGTTGTTGTCGTTGTAATGCAAAATGGTGGCATTGTACTGGTAAATCTGGAACAAGTTCACACTTAGGTAGAACAATCCCAATACCGCAGCGGGCCATTTGAAGATGGTTTCCTTCAAGCGGGTAATCAGGATGCCAAAGGGGAGCGCCAATACTGGGTAACTCTGCACCAGGGCCCGGGTAGCATAACTTGCCCCGTAACGCCAGTCGGCCCAGGCCAAAACAATCCATAGATTTAATAAAAAATAGCTTAGAACAGCGCGTTTAAAGGGCTGGCCTTTCATCAAAAACAGGCTAAAACCCACAAAAAACATGATGGGTGTGTACACAAACATCCCTTTTTCCCAGCCAAACAAGACCTGCCAATGCGGATTTAAAAACATGAATTTTGAACCTACATCATAAACCCATTTACCTGTCACCACTTTCCAGTACAACATTTGAGGGAAAATGGCCATAAATGCGCCAAGGATTGTCGCAAAAAAGTGCGTTCGGTGTGTATGAAACAACAAACGAAATTTTTCCTGCCTCAGAGCCTGGTTTTGTGTGTTCCACAAGAGCGGAATAAACAACATGACGGCTTCTGTCGGCCTGGAAACTGTTGTAAGTCCAAATACAACTCCGATACCCAGCGCCGTCCACATTTTCGGGCTTTGATGCCACCGTATGGTGAGCAGCAACATCCAGGCGTACAAGGTAAACAGGTATACATGGGTCATGCCGCATTCGACGGCTGCATATTGTATATAATTGGTGGCCAGCCCAATACATATCAGGGTAATTGCCGTTGTTGCATCTGAATAAAATTGCAGCAGTACCCTGCGCAGTGCCTGGAGGCCCAGAAAAGCATAAAATATGGCTGCCAGGCAAATAGCCAACTGGTACGGCGCTGAAAAACCATCTTGCGGAAAATGAAAGACACCGGCTGCCCAATGCCCCAGAAAAAAGAAGGGCCAATACAGCAAGGCAATTCCGAGCGGGTATTTCATCACCCGGTTGCCATTGGGAAGTGCAGCAATCTGGTACACATTTCCGGTGGGGTGATATTTGTCCAAAATCCCTGAAAACCAGTTCAATGGACCAATGTCGTGATAGATGAACTGGGCAGGCAAATACATGTAATACCCGAAAGCGTCCCAGGTGAGGGTTTGGGTTACGGTGGGGGTATCCCATTTGGCGTATTGCAAACGGGTAAAGATTAAAACGGCTACGATGAGCCACACGGTATATCTTGAAGTTTTGTTCATGTTCAATTTGAATTCACCAATAATGAATTGCCCTATTTTTCCTGCTGTAAGGCCTCAATGGTACTTTCGGGCAAATGTTGGATGTCAAGAATCATCAGTCCATCGAGGCAATCGGCAAAGTTGGGATCCACGTTGAAGGCAATAAATTTGGCGTTTTGCCTTAAATATTGACGGAACAGCACCGGAACTTTGAAGTGTGCGGGTTCGATTGTTTCGATGAAAGCGTCAAGTTCATCGAATTCTCCTTCAAAAGAGGCGGCGAGCAATTTGGTATTCACCGATTTTACATAAGCCCTAAACGGTTTGCGGGGCGCCACCAAACGTGCCAATTCTTTATCAAAAAAATACCGTTGTACAAATTCCACGATCACACTTTTTGAGGCATTTGAATAATCTTTACTAATGCTCACAGGGCCATACAAATATCGATATTCCGGATGGGCCAGCAAAAAGCTCAGAATTCCTTTCCACAATAAAAACAGGGGAAGTCGGTGTTTTTGGTATTCAACGGTCACATAGGATCTTCCGAGTTCGACAGCCTGGGTGAGGATTGGGAAAAAGCCGGGTTTAATTTTAAACAAGGTATTTATATAAAAACCGTTAACGCCGAATCTTTTAAATATAACATCTCCTTGTCCCAACCGGTATCCGCCAACAATTTTTTTCTGTTCCCGGTCATAAATGATAAGTTGAAGGTAGTATAAATCGTGTTCGTCCATATCGCGGGGCTTTCCGGTGCCTTCTCCGGAGGCACGGAAGGTCATTTCCCTCAATCGGGCTATTTCAAACATGATGTTGTTCAAGGCATTGAATGGGGCGACAAACACATCAAACTGGCCGCGGGCTGTTACTTTATACTTTGGATTGAGGGTGGCAAATTCGGCATCCAGGATTTCCTGGGGTACGGGTTCAGCAAGTTCTTGAACTTCCTGTTTTTTATCTTCCGTAAAATACTCGGGTTGGATGTCGAATTTGGAACCCAGAGAAAAGATTTTGGCCTGGAGGAAA
Source organism: Bacteroidota bacterium (assembly GCA_018969455.1). GTDB lineage: Bacteria > Bacteroidota > Bacteroidia > Chitinophagales > Saprospiraceae > M3007. The sequence goes on from JAGWYI010000181.1 coordinate 2,597, forward strand.
TTTCCCCAAATCCGTACTTTATTAAATTTTGCAATTTCTTCGGGCCGAATGGGTTTTCCGATCCGGACATTTACCTGAATTTTTTCGTTGCTACCGAGAAACGGCAGACCAGGAATGGCTTTTCGCAACAATCCACCGGGCAGATGATCGGCCTGTAAATGAATGGGTACCACTGGCTGACGTGCCTTGTACAACTGTTGGAAAATGCGATTGCGCATTAAATTTTTCCCAAAATGGCTTAGAGGGTTATCCGAGAAATCGATGACCAGACCCACCGATGCGCCTTTACCCACCAAACGCATCAGTCTTTTAGCAAAGCTGAAATTGATCAAACCATCAGTAACGCCAAAAACTTTTGGGTGAATTGATATGGAACGCAGTTCTTTTGGAAGGGGGGTATAGTAAGGGTGAAGCAAGCGCACCTCGTCAAAATATTCTGATAGTATAGTATATATAATCCATTCATCATAACCTGGTAATAACGGATTGCATACAAAAACAGCACCTCTGGATTTGGCCAGGGCTTTTCGGTCAAAGGCATCCAGGTTTAGGCTTATACCTGCCTTTTCCAGTTTTTTTAATGCTGTTTCGGTCAGTTCCATGGCGGTAAAGATACATTGGCTATCAAAGTCGTGGATGATACGGGGGGCTAAAATTTGGGATATTTTGTGCTAAGCCACGCCAGATTTTGTAATTTTCCAGAAACACGATGCAGCCCTTTGTATCTTTCCCCTTTGAAAAAACGGAATCCGATTGGATGTCTCGATGCTCCAAGGTGATAAAAAAACAATAAAGTATGAAACGATTTGCACTGCTTTCTTTTTTACTGGGCTTGCTTCCTTTTGTTGCAAATACCCAAAACGAGTTGTTTGTAAAAAAATGCGCACCTGAATTAAGGGCCTTGTTCCGGAATGGTGGAAAAAGCGACATGTTGGTGGTGTTTTCGACCCAGGCTGATGTGCGCGGGGCAGCCTCTTTGCCCGACAAGCTTTCGAAAGCGGCATTCGTGTATACCCAGTTGGAAAACACCCTTGCACGCACACAAGCGCGTACAATCCAGATTTTACGTGAAAAAGGGTTCACCGTCAATAGTTTACGCATTGTAAATGCACTGGCTGTCGATCAGGCAGATGCTTCCATTGCGCAGGATCTGGCGGCTTTGCCTGAAATTGCCTGGATCGGCTCCGATCCTTGGGTGCATTTTGATGCGCCCACTGAAAGCAGCTCAATTTCTTCGACAGATCGCAATACCATCGAATGGGGTGTTGCCAAGATTCATGCACCTGAAGTGTGGGCCTTGGGTTACAATGGAGGCGGCATTACCGTAGGCGGCGCCGACACCGGATACGATTGGGTACATCCGGCCATTCAGCCCCATTACCGGGGCTGGGATGTGGCAAGTATGTCTGCCAACCACAATTACAATTGGCACGATGCCGTGAAAGATTTCAGTCCCCTGAATTATGACACTTCCGGCAACCCGGGTGTGAATCCTTGCGGGATAAACATAAAGGCGCCTTGCGACGATAATTCGCATGGAACGCATACCATGGGAACCATGACCGGCGACGACGGGAACGGCAACATGATTGGGGTAGCGCCCGGCGCCAAATGGATCGGTTGCCGCAACATGGAACGCGGATGGGGCCGTCCTTCTACCTATTTGGGCTGTTTCGAATGGTTTTTGGCGCCAACGGATGTAAACAACGAAAATCCAGACATTTCCAAGGCGCCGCATGTCATCAACAATTCCTGGTACTGCGCCCAAATGGAAGGTTGTACAGATTCGCTCATCAATGACCTGCTGCGCATCGCCATCGTTAACTTGAAAGCCTCTGGCGTGGTGGTGGTGGTTTCCAATGGCAATGAAGGCCCCTGGTGCGGCAGTGCCGCCAACCCACCGGCTTATTTTGAGGAAAGTTTCAGCATCGGCGCAACACGGAGCGATGATGGCATGGCCAATTTCAGCAGCCGCGGCCCGGTTTTGGTAGATGGAAGCAACCGGATCAAACCCAACGTTTCAGCGCCCGGCCAGAATGTGCGTTCCTGTACCCCCAACAACAATTACTCCAATTTTAGCGGCACCAGCATGGCCGGTCCGCACGTTGCCGGCGCAGTTGCACTCATGCTTTCCGCCAATCCGCAGTTGGCCGGACATGTTTCTGTGGTGGAAAATATTCTGGAACAAACATCCATTTTTTTCCCCGACAGCGTGAATTGTGGACCCAGTATAGGAAGCGTTCGCCCCAACCACAGCTATGGCTGGGGCCGTATTGATGCGCTTGCTGCTGTAAATCAGGCACTTCTGTGGAGCCCTCCTGTGGCTACGCACGTGCCCGTGTACGCACAGGCAGCCATATATCCCAACCCCGTCAACGATTATGTACTTTTTGATTTACAACATTTCAATGGAAACACGCTTGTCGAGTTGTTTGATATGGAAGGCAAATTGATCCTGCAGCAAAAACTGAATGCTGGAGAACGCCAATTGGTAAAAGTTTCCATCCCGGAGCTTGCAAATGGCATTTACATATACAAAGTAAGCGGGAACGGCGCAGTTGTTTCCGGAAAACTTGTAAAATCCTGATCGGATCGTTTTTATGATGATGAAAATTGATATGCACACCCATTTGCTTCCCGAGCGTTTGCCCGACTTCGGGAAGCAATTCGGGTATGGCGATTTTATTCACCTCGATCATCACCGTCCCGGGTATGCCCGGATGATGAAAGGAAATCATTTTTTCCGGGAAATTGAACGCAATTGCTGGGATCCTGAACTTCGGATTCACGAATATGCTTCCCACAACACGCCCTTGCAGGTGGTTTGCACCATTCCGGTGATGTTTTCTTATTGGGCCAAAGGCGCAGATTGCCTCGAACTGTCAAAATACCTCAACGACCACCTCGCCGGTGTGGTAGACGATTACCCGGAACATTACCTTGCCCTGGGTACAATTCCCATGCAAGACACTGATCTGGCGATTCAGGAACTTCAGCGCATCAAAGCACTCGGTTTTCCAGGCATCCAGATTGGCTCGAATGTGAACCAGTTGAATTTGAGCGAAGCGCAGTTTTTTCCCATTTTTGAAGCCTGCCAGGACCTGGATCTCGCCATTTTGGTGCATCCCTGGGAGATGATGGGCGAGGCGGAGATGAAAAAATACTGGCTGCCCTGGCTGGTAGGCATGCCGGCAGAAACCAGCCGTGCCATTTGTTCCCTGATTTTTGGCGGCGTCATGGAGCGTTTGCCACGCCTGCGCTGGTGTTTTGCGCACGCTGGCGGCTCGTTCCTAACCACCATCGGCCGGGTACAACATGGCTTCGATTGTCGCCCGGATCTGGTTGCCGTCGACAATCCGGTTCCGCCGCGCAATTATTTGGGCAAATTCTGGGTGGATTCGGCTACACACGACCCGGCCCTGCTGCGTTTTGTTTTGGAAACGGTCGGGGAAGACAAAGTTTGCCTCGGTTCGGATTATCCGTTTCCACTGGGCGACCTCGAAATTGGTTCATTTATGGAGAACATGCAGTTGCCAGCCCATACGCTCGAAAAAATATTTTATAAGAACACCCTTGCCTGGTTGCACGGGGAATAAAATTTGGAAAAACGCGTGAAAACCTACTTGCTCGGCATCGATTTGGGAAGTTCCTCGGTTAAGGCTGCCTTGGTGGAACTCGATACACATCGCGTGTGCGCGCAGGTGCAGGCGCCTGATACAGAAATGGACATCCAGGCTCCAAAACCCGGATGGGCAGAGCAGGATCCCGAAATGTGGTGGCAACAAACGGTTCGGGCGGTTCAAAAAGCCTTAAAAACCGCGGATATATCCGGAAATCAGGTAGTTGGCATCGGAATTTCGTACCAAATGCACGGGCTGGTGTTGGTCGATGATGCAGGCATGGTGTTGCGCCCCTCCATCATCTGGTGCGACAGCCGGGCGGTGGAAATCGGCAAGCAGGCATATCTTGATTTGGGATCCGAGTACTGCAATACCCATTTGCTTAACAGTCCGGGTAATTTCACCGCCTCCAAACTGCGTTGGGTTCAATTGCACGAACCCGAAACCTTTCGGAAAGTGCGCTGGGTCATGTTGCCTGGCGATTACCTGGCATTTCGGATGAGCGGCTTGCCTGCAACGACATTTTCCGGACTTTCGGAAGGTGTTTTTTGGGATTTTAAACAAAAAACCATTGCGCAGAATCTGCTCGAATGTTATCAGATTGATGCGGGTTTAATACCCGAAATCGTGCCTGCTTTTGGCAATCAGGGGCTTTTGACAGCAAAGGCCGCGCAGGAATTGGGCCTGCAAGCGGGTATTCCGATTGGATACCGCGCGGGTGATCAGCCCAACAACGCATTGTCGCTCAATGTGTTGCACCCGGGCGATATGGCCGCTACCGGCGGAACCTCGGGTGTGATGTACGGTGTAGTGGATACCCTGGCCGGTGATGCCAAACAACGCGTCAACAGTTTTGCGCATGTCAACCATTTGCCGGAAAAGCCGCGCATCGGCATTTTGCTGTGCATCAACGGAGCGGGAAGTCAATACAAGTGGATGCGGGATTTTTTTGCCGGAACCCATACCCCTTATGTTGAGCTGGAAAAAATGGCCGCCGCGGTTCCTGTTGGCGCTGAAGGCCTTCAGGTATTGCCCTTTGGAAACGGCGCAGAACGCATGTTGGAAAATAAAAATCCGGGCGCCCATCTATTGGGCATCGATTTCCACCGGCACGGGAAAGGGCATTTTTACCGGGCAGCCCTTGAAGGCATTGCCTTTTCCTTCGTTTATGGCGCGCAGGTGCTGAAAGATTTGGGTTTAAACCTCGGAGTTGTGCGTGCCGGGAATGACAATTTGTTTCAATCCGACATTTTTTCCCAGACCATCAGCAATTTGTTGGGCTGCCGCATCGAGGTCTTACAGCGAAACGGCGCGGTAGGCGCAGCACTCGCAGCCGGATTCGGCCTCGGAATCTGGTCAGATCTGGAAGAGGCGCTTGCAGACCCGGCGCAAGTGCATGCGTATGCGCCTGCGACAGATCTTTCGGCCCATCAGGAGGCATTTGAAAACTGGAAAGAAAAATTGAACCGCATTTTGATCGGATAAAAACAGGTGGTTTCCGTATTTTGGGCCAACATTTATTTTAAAAAATCATGTTAACAGCAAATTCCGTACGCGTTACCCTCGGTGATAAC
>JAGWYI010000182.1 GCA_018969455.1 Bacteroidota bacterium
TACCCCAATCCGGCCATCGAACGCTTTCAATTGCAATCTGATGGCTGGAGCAGCGATGTGGTGTATGCCGAAATCTACAACAACCTGGGTATTATGGTTCAAAACCGGCAAATTGCGGTAAATAACCAGGCAATCAATGCAGAAATTGACCTGAGCGGTAACGCACCCGGCGTATACACGCTGCGCCTGCGCGATGCCCAAAACCGGCAGACAAGCCAAAAAATCTCCCTGGTAAAATAATTTATTCAACGGGTTTCAAGAAGACTTTCCTTGAAACCCGTTTTTTATTTATTTGTAAATCAAAACTTTGCGCACCACTGTACCTTGCGGAGCATCTTCCCATACAACATAGTACACCCCGCCTGGAATTGAATGCAAATCAAAATGCACACTGCCTGCCTGTGCTCGAACCGGGCCTAAAACCGTTTCTCCCAAGGCATCAAACAACTGCAAAGTTCCTGCCGCCGGCATGTCTACCCACAACTGCCCGGCTGCCGGATTGGGAAACACCGAAAATGCCGAAACTGGCCGAATGGGCGGCGCCGAGTTGGGATCAAACGGCACTTTAACTGCCACCGTCTGACTGCACCCATACACGTCTTTCACTGTTAAAAGATACAAACCTGTCGCCAAATTGCCGATGTTGGCAAGGGTATCACCCGTACTCCACAAAAAACGGAAAGGCCCATTCCCTCCCGATACCTGCACGCTCGCCGTTCCGGATCCTGTTCCATTATCAGGTTCTACCACAACCATGGGATCAAAAGCCGGCGCATAATCCAGTTGCAATACCCGAATATCGAAGCAACCACAAGGATGTGTTACCAAAGTATCCACATACATACCAGGTTGATTGTAACCGGAATATGAGCCGCCCATGCATATTTTCATGCTTTGGGTGTCGCGACGGGTTTCCAAAACAACAAAAACAGACTTTGTTCCGGTGCAGCCATTTGTATAATCGGTTACGGTAACCGTGTAAGTACCGGTTTGGGTCACAATCGGGTTTTGCAATTGAGAATTGAAACCTGTAGGCGAACTCCAACTGTATACTACGGTAGAAGGGGTAGCCGTGGTTTGCAGGGTTGTTTTCGGATTTTGGCAATCCGCATTGGGCGGCCCAATCGGAAGAATGGCAATTTTTGGCCCTGGATCAGCAACAGTGACGGTTGACGATGCACTGCAGCCATTGGGACCATATAGCGTTAATGTATAGGTACCAGGCGCCTTTGCGGAATAATTCAAGCTATTTCCAACCACCATTCCTGCCTGGTTCCGCCACACACAAGACGGGTTGGGAAAGTTGGTTTGCCCTTTTAACAACACCGAGCCTGTTATACAGTTCAAAACAGGCTGAAGAGGAAGGATGTCACACGTAAGCGGAATGCGGTAAAAAAATCCGGTTACAACGCTATCACAACCCAAATAGGAAGTAAAATAATCGGTAAAAAAACCTTCCTGGCACAATGTCAAGCCTAGATATTCGTAACAACCGGTATCTTGAGTACATGCATAAATTGTTGGCAAAACCCGCAAAATGGGTGGAAGTACCTTAACCGTCTGTTTAACAACGCTGTCGCAACCATGTACCGAAGTGTACGTATGGGAAAAAGTTTGGGTTCCGCTTTGGTTGATGAGTACGATTCCTTGCCAAAAATACGGCAAATCCTCCGCACAAAGGGTGAGCATCGGCAACACTGTGGGAGGAAGCGGAGCAACCGAAATGGTTTTACAACTGTATTCCGACAAGCCATCGTCGTTTCCGGCAGCCACACACACCTTTCCGCCAGCATAACCATAGCTGACCGTAACCTCTTCTCCTTGCGGCGCCGAAATCAAAACCGGGAATTGGGTTTCTCCCATCACAGCGGCATCTACAGGCGCAAGCCAGGCATAAAATGTGGCGCCTGGAGTTGGGGGGATTTGATAGGTAAAGTTTCCACCGGGGCACACCTGGGCAGGACCACTGGGTATTTGAGGTTTATTGGGTACCTGCGCGCACAGGCACGACACAATAAGCGTATTTAGCAAGGTATAAAATGTTTTATTCATGTCAGGTTGGAGTTAAGTTTTAATGGAAGTACTTCTACAAGATGAAACCATCCGGCCAAACGCTGCCCGGTACAATTTATTCCTATCCAGAATACATTTTGAAAATTTATCCAAAAACATCCGAACTTTACCCATTGAAACAATCAACAGCAGGATTTAATCAAATATTATGGGTTTTCGAGCAGGAATTGTCCGCCCTTTCGCCAAATACATCGATCGATCCATCCGCGATTGGTCATCCAATGCCCTCCGAAAGCAGGAGCAGGTATTTCAAAATTTGGTAACCAAAGGCAAAAACACCGTTTTTGGGAAAAATTGCCAGCTTTCGGAGGTACGCAGCTACGAAGATTTCAAATCCGCTGTTCCCATCCACGATTATGAAGACCTCAAAAGTTACATAGAACAAATAAAAAACGGGGCGGAAAACGTGCTTTGGCCTGGCAAACCCGCTTATTTCGCCAAAACTTCTGGCACTACCTCAGGCGTGAAATACATTCCCATGAGCCGGGAAAGCACCCCGCTCCACTTCGGAACCGCACGCAATGCCCTCTTCAATTACTACAGCCGCACCGGAAACGGCCAATGGCTTGATGGGAAAATGATCTTTTTATCGGGAAGTCCAACCCTGGATGATATTGCCGGCATCCCCACTGGCCGCCTCAGCGGCATCAGCAACCACCTGGTACCTGCCTGGTTGCGTTCCAACCAACTGCCCTCCTGGCGTACCAATTGCATAGAAGACTGGGAAGAAAAACTCGACAACATCGTTTCCGAAACCGTTTATGCCGACATGCGCCTCATTTCCGGAATCCCGCCCTGGGTGCAGATGTACTACGAACGCCTGCTTCAACACACCGGGAAATCGTGCATCAAAGACATTTTTCCCAATTTTTCGGTGTTTGTATACGGCGGTGTCAACTTCGAGCCGTATCGTGCCAAATTGGAAGCCTTGGTAGGTGGCCCCATCGACAGCGTAGAAACCTACCCTGCCTCAGAAGGTTTTATCGCTTTTCAGGATTGTTTTCCCAGCGAAGGCCTGCTATTAAATGTAGATGCCGGCATTTTTTACGAATTTATACCGGCAGAGGAAATATTCAACCCCAACCCGCGGCGCTTGCGCTTGCACGAGGTAGAACTTGGGGTCAATTACGCTCTTATCCTCAACACCAATGCCGGCTTGTGGGGCTATAACATTGGCGATACCGTACAATTTGTATCCAAAAACCCACATCGTATTGTGGTTAGCGGACGGGTTAAACATTTCATCTCGGCATTTGGGGAGCACGTGATCGGAAAAGAGGTCGAGGAAGCCATTTTACCCGTGGCAATGGCCAGCGGAATTCGAATTGTGGAATTTACCGTGGCGCCGCAGGTTAACCCCAAGGAAGGAGGTTTGCCCTACCACGAATGGTTGATCGAATTCGACAACCTGCCCGATGATCTGCCCGAATTTGCCCGGGATATTGACACCCGAATGCGGGTGCAAAACATTTATTACGATGATCTCATCAACGGGAACATCCTGCGACCGCTCAAAATTACCCCGTTGCGCAAAAACGCATTCCGGGATTACATGAAATCTGAAGGAAAGTTGGGCGGACAAAACAAGGTACCGAGGCTATCAAACGACCGTAAAATAGCCGATGTGCTCGCTAGAATTTAAACGGATGCTTGTTTGGGTTCCGGTATAGCAGGCGAATCCTTCCGTTTGTTCCGCAAGGCCGCCGCTTTGGCTGCTTTAATCGGAATGGCAACGCATTTTTTCTCCATGTAATCAAGCATTTTTAGCACCGTTGCCTGAGCTGCCGGATCCAGCGCTTCAAAGTCTTTGGCAAAAACCGAATGAATCGCCTTCTCCTTCACAGCCCGCACTTCCTCCGGAATATGCGACAAGGCTCGCTCTACCTGGCGCTCGTGCCATAAATCGCGGTAAGCAAAAACCCGCTCCTCAATCAAAACCGCTGCAGCCTGGCAAGCCGCCTCCCGCTGCTTCCGGTGTTCAGAAGCCTGGGTGCGCAAGTTTTCAATTTCAATGTACTGCACATGAAAAGAAGCCGGTACCAACAGATCGGTATTGTGCGGAATGGACAAATCTACCACGATCTTCCGGGTAGTATCCCCCTGCAACAAACCCGCGTATATTTCAGGCGTAATCACCGGTGTGTTGGAAGCCGTACAAACCACAATGATGTCAAAACCGGCCCGATAATCGGCCAATTGATCCAGTGAGAAAGCCGTACCGCCCGTTTTTTCCGCCAAAATCTGCGCATTTTCCAAACTCCTATTGAATACAGCAATGTTTTTATAACCGTATTTACACAAAAAACGGCCATACAGGGTATTGGTTTCTCCCGCACCTACGAGCAACACGCGTGCATCGGGCCGGGCGCCTGCCCGCTCCATCGCCTGAAAAGCAAGCGCAACCACCGATAAAGATTTTTCGCCAATTGCCGTATTGGAATACACCAATTTGGCCGTTTCAATGGTGTAACGCATCAGCAAACGAATATGGTCGCCGCATAAGCCAATTTCATGATTCCAGTCGTAGGCCGTACGCAATTGCCGAATGATTTCACGCTCCCCGATCACCAAACTATCCATCGAAGATGCAACCTCGAGCAAATGCCGTATCGCATCGGCGCCATGCAGCAAACGCATGCGGGAAGCTATAGAAACACGCTGTGCCTCCGACAATTCCGGATGCAGTTTTTCCAATAAATCTGTTTTGAATGCATCTCCCACTGGATTTGCATCGTAAAACAAATACATCACCCGATTACAGGTCGCCAGATAGTATAATTCCTTCCATTCGAAGTGATCCTTCAGAGCTGGCAGTATATTTGCAGCATCCTCCGGAACAATGGCCTGACTCAGTACCTGCAGCGGCGCATCCCGGTGTGTTAAGGTTAAAATATGATATCCGTCTAACATACAATCGGACTGTAAAAAGGGTTCGGTGTTTCAATTTGATGCATGCAAATGTATGAGGCCGCTTTGTGGGCACTGTCACATCAGTGTAAATGGGCAATTTTCCCGTTTATTTGGAGAATGTCTAAACAAAACCTTGTTTGCCAATTTAATCAACCCAAAATCCCCCAAGGAGAATCCGCATGAAAGATCGACAACGCGCTTACATTTACCTTCACATCTCCGTTTTTTTGTGGGGTTTCACAGCCATTTTGGGAAAACTCATCAGTTTGCAGGCGCTACCCCTGGTTTGGTGGCGGGTAATTTTATGTTGTTTGACCCTCCTGCTAACCTTTCCATTGCAGGCACTGCGCGACATGCCACGTTGGCTGATATATAAAATGTTGGGCATCGGGTTTATCGTGGGACTGCACTGGATGTGTTTTTATTCATCTATTAAATTGTCCAATGCCTCGGTGGCTGTCACAACCATGGCTGCAACGGCCTTTTTTTCGGCATTAGCAGAGCCTCTATTGTTTAAACAAAAAATCAAATGGCATGAAATGATTCTGGGTTTGCTGATTTTGCCCGGCATGGCTTTGGTCGTTGGCAACATCGACTGGAACATGCGTCTTGGTTTTGCCGTAGGCATATTAGGCGCCCTGTTGGCAGCCATTTTTACTGCGCTCAACAAACAAATCGTTATGCGCGATCAACCGCCGGCATTGGTGATGAGTTTTGTCGAAATGTTTGGGGTATTTCTGGTTACCAGTCTGTTCTTGCCCGTATTCACCCTGTTTTTACCCCAAATGTCAATTTACCCATCGGCCATGGACTGGCTCTGGCTCGGAGTGCTGGCCTGGTTTTGTACCCTTCTGCCTTATACGCTTACCCTCAAATCCATGCAGCAACTATCGGCATTCATTGCCAACCTTTCCATCAACCTTGAACCCATTTACGGCATCATCCTGGCTGGAATTATTTTTCGGGAAGACCGCGATTTGAACACTGGGTTTTATTTAGGTGTTCTTATTATTTTACTTGCTGTATTCGGACACCCGTTTTTAAAAAAGCGTTTTGAAAAAGAAGAAGCCGTTGAAAACGTTCTTTCTTAGATGCTTATTTAGCAAAGCTTGTGTACTTTTCGGCGCTTGATTGAACACTTCAATTTTCCTTATGCTGCTCAAATGGCTGCTCACGCTGCTCTCTATACTCTGGCTGATCCAGGCGCTCCGACCCTATTTTATCGGTCAACCCAGCCATGCAAGCCCCAAAACCAGGGTTCATCCACCCAAACCCGATCCCCAATACCGACCAGATACGCCTCGATTCAAAGAAGATGACGGCGAATACCTCGATTACGAAGAAATAAAATAAATGCTGGATATTTTATACAAGAACAATCAACTCATTGCGTTCAACAAACCTGCCAATGAGCCGGTTCAGCCCGACAAAACGGGCGACTTTTCCTTCCTGCAACGCGCTGAAGCCTATTGCAAGCACCCCTTGCATGTGGTGCACCGAATCGACCGACCGGTGAGTGGTATTTTACTCATGGCGCGCTCCAAAGCTGCCATGACAACCATGAGCGCCCAAATGAAAGCCCAAAAAATCAAACGCTATTATTTAGCCATTGTGTCGCAGGCGCCCGCGCAAGAGGAAGGAACCTTGTTGCATTTTTTGCGCAAAAACCAGCAGAAAAACACGGTTTCCGCGTTCGAAACGGAACAACCCAACAGCGACCGCGCCGAATTGCGCTACCGCATGCTGGGTAGCAGCGAACGCTATTTTTTGTTGCTCATCGAATTGCACACCGGCCGCCATCACCAGATCCGAGCCCAACTCTCGGCCATCGGTTGCCCCATTAAAGGCGATATCAAGTATGGCGCCAGACGCAACAACCCCGACCATTCCATCCACCTGCATGCCTGGAAAATGGAGTTCGAACACCCCGTGTCTGGTGATACCGTAGCACTAACAGCCGATCTGCCCAAGGCTGATCCACTTTGGCTTGCATTTTGGGAAAATACCCCCTTCCTGCAAAACCCGAATCCGGTGCTTTTCCCTTAAAATTTATTTGATTTGAAGCGCTTGCTGGGCTTCTCCCCAGGTAAACAAGCCTCCTTTCAGGTGATACACCCGCATGAAACCAAGATTTTTCATGTTCTCGGCCAATTCCAAACTCAAATTGCCCACAGCACAATACACGCCATATTCCTGGGTGCGGCTGAGGGCAGCAATCCGGTTCATGTAATTCGGATCGGTAAATGGAATGTTTACAGCCCGAAAAATATGACCCGACTTGAACTCCTCCGGCGTACGCACATCGATAATGGGCATATTAGGCTTGGCCTTGGTTAATTCATAAAAATCAATCGCGCGTACCGATACCACGCTCGAATCAATCGGCGCTGCCTCAGCAGGCTTCTGAACCACATTGGCAGCTTCCTGGGTGGAATTGTTTTTACAGGCTATCAGGCACACGACAAGCACAAAGAATACAGAAAGGTAAAAACGCATAGAGTCCTTTTTTGGCCAAAGTTATAATGTTTGAAGCGCTTATTGCCTCTATTTTTCGCCCAGTACCCGATTCCTGTACTTCAGCGGCATCAATTGTCACTTTTCCGACAATCAAACGGCAAACAATACCATCAATACAGACAACGGTTAACCAGTTTAGTTGGTCTTTTCTGCATCATGCCCGGAAAAGTCAGTTTGCCGCTTACTTCCACCAAACGCTAAGAAACTGTTTTAAAACCTCCGGGATAGATGAAAGGTAAAGATTTTGGCGCCAGGCAAGGCTTATTTTTGAGGG
>JAGWYI010000183.1 GCA_018969455.1 Bacteroidota bacterium
GCATTCAGTTGAATGGTGCTGTTTTCGTTCAGGGGTTCGAGTAGTAATTCTATTTCCTGGTCTTTAAAATAATAATAGTCTCGGCGGAATTCCAGCGGTAGTGTAATGCCGCGCATTCCAATTTTGGAGGCATTGAGTTCAGTGGGGATTCCTTTTGTGATTTTAAGGGTGAAGTAACCGTCGGGTGCTTCAATAAAATTTGCCGGGTTATTTGGGGTGCCATACCAAACCGTGGCATTGGTGATGAGTTGTTTGGTTTTGCTATTCAGGATTCTTCCATTTACGATAATTTCTGTTGGTTGTGGCGGAGCTATTTTAACCCTGAATATATCGCTGTTTCCGTCGCGTTTGGAGGTAAAATAAAGGTAGCCGGAACTCATGTTAAAGTAGGGTTGGCTTTCGTCAAATTTTGAGTTGATAGGTTCCGTTAGTCGTATTGGTTCTTCCCATTTAGTCCAGGTGCTATCCAGGCGTTTTGACATGAAAATATCATTCCCTCCGGAAGTGTTCCATCGGTTCGAAGAAAAGAAAAGTGTGGTATGGTCTTCTGATAAAAATGGGGTTGTTTCTCTTTTATCTGAGTTGATGGTATTGCCCATATGTCGTGGGGCTGTCCATTGCCTGTTACCATCTCTAAAACACACATAGAGGTCCATGTCGCGTGAATCGAAGCGTGTGGCAGAAAGAATCAAAATTTTGCCATCAAAACTCATGGTTAGGCTCACATCGGAGGTAATGGTGTAATAATCCTTTATAGTAATGGGTTCTGGAAAGCTCCAGGTGCTATCCTGTATTTGGCGAATAATGGAAAAGCCGCGATCCATATCACCATTGTTTTTGAATTGGTTGATGATATAAAATGCATTTGGGTCGGGGGTAATTGCTACAAGGCTATTGGGTAAAGCATTATTTAGAGGGTAGTTGGGGTGAACTACATCGGTAATTACATTGGAGTCGGTAACCTGTACCGACCATACATCCTGATTAAATCCGGAGGAAATAGGGTTGCGAACGGGGTATCCTGCAATTTGGGTATACACTTCCGAAAGTGTTTTCAGGTATTCCGCAGCAGGGGTTGTTGCCTGGTTGGTGCTGTCAATAAACAAGGTGTGGTTGAATTCCGGGTAACCAACGCGTGTAAAAAACAAGGTTTTACCATCGCGTGTAGGGACCGGGCTGATTTCGTCATATGGGGAATTGATGATAGTAGGGAGTTTTTCAACCTTAAAATTCTGGTTATACACTGGCTGGCTCAGCAGAAGTTGTAAGGATAACAAGCAAAAAAAGGCGCGCATGGTTGAAAAGTTTTTAAAAGTAAATGGGATCCTGACAATAAAGCAAGATCCCATTCATTTACGATACTGGAAAATAGGAGTAAGTATTAGTTTAAACGTTCGTAAATACCGGCTATTCCTTGTCCGCCGCCAACGCAGGCAGTTACCATACCGTATTTCTTGTTTCTGCGTTTCAGTTCATTAAACAATTGAACAGAGAGTTTGGCCCCTGTGCAACCCAGTGGATGGCCCAATGCGATTGCTCCGCCGTTTACATTTACCAAGTTGGGGTCGAGGTTTGCCTCCTGAATTACTGCCAGAGCTTGTGCTGCAAATGCTTCATTTAATTCAATAAGATCCAAATCTTGTAATGAAAGTCCGGCTTGCTGGAGTGCCTTTGGGATGGCTGCACATGGACCAATACCCATATGGATAGGTTCTACGCCTGCAACGGCACAAGAAGCCAATCGAGCGATGGGTTCCAGTTGCAATTGTTTCATCATGGTTTCAGACATTACTAAAACAAAAGCGGCGCCGTCGCTGGTTTGGGAAGCATTTCCTGCAGTCACTGAACCGTCTTGGGCAAAGGCTGGGCGTAACTTGGCCAAGCCTTCCAAAGAAGTGTCCCTACGTACACCTTCGTCGGTATCTACCACGTATTGACGTTCTTTACGCTTGTCATTTTCCATCCAAACTTCTGGTACAGTAACTGGTACGATTTGATCTTTAAACCAGCCCTGATCGATTGCATTTGCCGCCTTTTGATGCGATTGTAAAGAAAATACGTCTTGGGCTTCGCGGGAAATATTCCATTTGCCAGCGACTGCTTCTGCTGTAAGTCCCATACCCACTACGTAATCGGGGGTATTGGCGGCAACGTGGTAATTGGGCGCCAATTTGTATCCCGTCATAGGAATGAGTGACATGCTTTCGGTACCGCCGGCAATGTAACAATGTCCCATGCCTGCCTTAATTTTTGCTACAGCGATGGAAATGGTTTCCAGGCCAGATGCACAATACCGGTTAACGGTCATTCCAGGCACATCTTTTCCGATTGCCCGCAGGCTGATTTGTCGGCCTATTTGAAGTCCTTGTTCACCTTCGGGGTTTGCGCAGCCAACAATCACGTCGTCTACCAGTTTTTTCTCTAGTTGTGGAACTTGAGCCAGAAGGTATTGAATTACTTCAATAGCCAGGTCATCGGGTCGATAGCTTTTAAACCCACCTTTTGATGCTTTGCCTACGGCAGAGCGGTATCCTTTTATGATGTATGCTTCCATGTTGAGCGTTAATTTTTCAGAAAGTGAAAAAATCTATTTGGTAGTGAAGGAGAAAAACTCCGAATTTTGAAGGTGTTTGGATTTTTATGAAGAAAAATGTTTTCATAAAATTGTCAGGTTTTTAGCGAATTTACGCCTACAAAATAAAGCGTCTTCTGGGATATTACATAGCTCCATTAAACAGCTTTTTCCAAAGATTGTTTTTTTATTCAAATCACATTGAAACTGATAAAAGGTATGAATCGAATGTTTTTTTTACATCTGCTGTTCCTTTGTTTCACGTGGAACATTCAACTTCAAGCACAGGATGCGATTGTGTCGGAGCCTGTATCTATCCGAAATGATTATGGTTATGAGATCATTGGTCGCTTCAACGATCGTATTTTATTGTTTCGGGACAAGTACGACAATTTTGAAGTACAGTCTTTTGATGCCTCGATGCATCTTTCATGGAATAAAGAGTTGAATGATTTAGGCAGAAATGGAATTCAGATTCTGGCAGTAGTGGCTGGCCGAAATGATTTTTCAGTTGTTTTCAAGCAGCGCAAACGGGGGCATACTTATTTAAGGATACATAAGTATGATCCGGGAGCAAACATGATTGATAGTATGACGGTAAAGGATTATGGTGAAAATGTGTTTACACCGCCAATATTGGTAGTAGAGCGAAGTGACGACCGGAATTGCATGGTGGTATACGATGTAGCTCAGCAAGGAAAATTGAGCATTACCTGTTTTAAGCTGGATAAAATGGTTGTTTTGTGGGATAAGATCTTGACCAATGATGCCGTAGTTATCAATTCAATGCGAAACAACGGAAATGTAATTCCATGGGATAAACCCAATACTTTTGATGCAGACTCTTATGATACACCCTTAACAATGACATTAAGCAATGCAGGAGACTTGTTTTTTACTTCTGAATTGAACAATAGGAAGAATAAAATGGAAAACCATGTTTTCTCTGTCTTGCACATTCATGCACAAGGGGCAAGGGTTATAAAAGTTCCTGTTCCCGATTTTTTGACAACCAGTGTAAAGTTTTGCGTAGATAATTTGAACAAGCATTTTTTAGTAGCAGGGTTGTACACGGATAAGAATAAAGAGCGTGCAAAGGGTGTATTTTTTATTCAATTGGACTACAATCATGATTATCTGTTTACAAGCAACAATGAGCCTTTTGATGATAAATTTGTATCTATATTGCGCCAACGCGATATGGTAGATGATTCTAAAGGAATTGAAGATGCAGTTGTAACTGGTATGGTATTGAGGCAAGATGGTGGGGTATTGTTGTTTGCAGAACGGTCCCATGAAATTCAAAGAGGTGCATCGGCGGGTCGCGGATTCTGGCGCGATGGAATGCGCATGGTTGTAGATTATTATTTTGATGACACCTTTGTAATCGCTATACAGCCAGATGGAAAACCACAATGGAAAACCGTTTTACATAAAAAGCAATATTCTCAAGATGACGAAGGCATTTTTTCTTCCTTCTTCGTAGTTCGGAACTCCGATAAACTGCGCATTATTTTTAACGACGAAATAAAATACGAGAATACCTGTAGCGAGTATTTGTTAAGTCCTTTGGGTGAATTTGACCGAAACAGTTTGCTCAATACCGCGGGCCAGGGCTTGCGTTTGCGGTTTCGGGATGCCCTGCAATTGAGTCCCACTGAGTGCATTATTCCTTCGGAGTTTAGAAATAAATTGAAATTGGTATTAATTCGGTTTCAGTCTACCTAAAATAATTGTAACTATTTAGCCCTCGAAGAGGGCTGCTATTAGAGTTGGGCCGTTTAGGCCAGAAAATCATAACTTTGCGCATCAAAAAGAATTGAGTTGGACCTGCCATCGAACATAGACTCATGCCACGAACTGATAAAGAATCTATTGAAGATAATAGAACATCAGCAAGGACAGATTGACCTTTTAAAGTCAAGGGTTGGCGAATTGGAGTCGCGGCTGAACCAGAATAGCCGTAATTCGAGCCGTCCGCCCTCAAGCGATGGTCCGAAGAGCGGCACCGGTGTTCCCAAAGCCCCGAAGGGTCGAGGTGGTCAAACTGGTCACAAAGGCAAGACGCTGCTCAAGGTCGAAGTGGCCGACCATCAGGTAAGGTTGACGACGGAGTTTTGTTCTTGTGGTTTGTTGCTTGACCCCAGCGGGGGCGAAGTGGTACAAACCTATCAGGTGTTTGACCTCCCATCCCCGAAGTTAGAGGTGACGGAATACCAGCGGATTAGGCAGTGGTGCAGTTGCGGGTGCGAGCATCTGGCCGAACTTCCCCCGGGAGTGAGGTCATCTGTGCAGTACGGCGAGGGAGTCAGGGCGTTGACGGTGTTGCTGAGCAATTCCTGCCAACTTTCCTACGAGAAGATAAGCACACTGTTCGCCGACCTGTACGGTTACGACCTGAACGAGGCGACGGCCCTGAGCAATAACGAGCTGGCCTTTGACCACCTGGAAGCGGTCGAGGTAGCCATCAAGGAGGCTCTTGTCAAAGAGCAGGTCGTGCATTTCGACGAGAGCGGGGTCAAGGTCGGGACGGCCTTGTGTTGGCTGCACACCGCGTGCAACAGCCTGTACACTTACCTGTTTGTCCACGAAAAAAGGGGGCAAAAGGCACATAAAGACCATGTTTCGATCCTCTGGCGGGTCAAGAACTGGGCAGTACACGATTGTTACGGGACCTACTTCAAGTACGACAACTGCCGCCACGCGCTCTGCGGGGCACATATCCTGCGAGAGTTGCAGGCACAGGTGGAGCAAGACAAGGCATGGGCTGGCAAACTTCAAGATTTTTTACTGGGCCTGTACAAAAAAAGCGAAAAAGGAACCAAGTTTGTCCACAATATCGCCGAGGAAAAACAAAAATGGCTCGATATGTGCAAGCAGGCGACCCAAACCGAAGAGCTCCTCCTGCCAAAAACAAATGCCCAAAAACGGGGGAGGAAGGCCAGGGGCAAAGCACTCAGCTTGTTGGATCGACTCGTCCAGCACGCCGATGCCGTGCTGGCCTTCGCCGAGCACGTTGCCGTGCCCTTCAGCAACAACCAGGCCGAGCGGGATATCAGGCCTGTAAAGACCAAACAGAAAGTCGCGGGATGCTTCAGAACACTCAAGGGAGCAAAACAATATGCCCGAATCCAAGGCTTCATCAGCACCTGCCGAAAACATCAACTCAATGTTTTCAATGAACTTCGTGCTGTATGTAGCACTAACAAACTATATCAGGCACCCTTTGGGTGCTAAACAGTTACAAATGGTTTTCATAAACTATTGCTAGATTAAAAAACAAACAGTCTTTATAAGACTTAATTTTATTTAAATTTAATCAGATTAAGTTGCTTTTTGGGAGCCTCAGCCTGACTTTACACTCTGCAAAATTACCTTTGTTTGGAATTAAAACCAAACACCTTTATCTAAAATTAATGCAATTAGCATATTTATGCGATGTATTTTCAGAAAGTTTTTTGTTATTTACTCCACCCCTTTCCCCACCCAAATCCATTCAATTTCCTGCGCGGAAACTTGATGTACACTTGCCATGCAGCGCTGCAAAGTGAAATGACCCGGTTTTCCGGAGAAATACTTCATTGCTACTGGAAAAAACTTTTTTCTCCGGAACATTTCCGCGTTTTCCAGTAGAAATGAAGCATTTCTCGTAGAAATGATCCATTTCTACGGAAGATCAATCCATTTCTCCTGAAAAATGCGTCATTTCTCATGAGAAATGCGCCATTTTTCAGAAGAAAAAACCTTTTGCACTTTTCTGCGATCCTTCGCACAGGAGCATTGCGTCATTTCGAGTAAAAGAAACGCTTTGTTCCTGAGAAACGAGGCGTTTCCACTGGAAAAGCCTCGTTTCTATTTGCAATGGATCATTTCCACTGGAAAAAGCCAAAAAAAAAATTTGAAGCCAATCTGCATTTTCTGGAAAACTCGAACATATATGTTCAAAAATACTATGACTAAACAAAAACATTGTAAATCAATTATTTAAGCCAAATAAAAGGCCATTTTTTCTGTTTTGACCCCTTTTTTGTATTTGTAAAAATATTTTATTTAATTTATTAAATATCAATTTTTTATCCAAAAAAATCAAACAACACCCGAGCCGCAATTTTGTTCAATCCCGTGGAAAACTTGCCGAAAAATGTACAGTTTTTTTTTGGTGCTGAACGCCACTTTTGCATCATCAGCGGCGCAGAAGCCTGCTGGTGATTTTTCAACCATCTAAATTTTATGTACCATGAAACAGCGCATTAACAAAACTGCGTTCAAAAAACTCCGCCAGTCTGACCTGGCCACATTTGCTCAATCGGTGACCAACCGCATGCGGGAACAAGCCGAATACGCCGAGGCGCTCCCCTTGGTGGAGCAGCTTCAAAAACAAAACGACGCCTACCAGGTGGCGCTGGCCGAATGCAGCTTCGGTGGCACCGACCGCGTGGCGCTCAAAGAGGAACTGAAAACGGCGCTTGTTCAAACGCTGACCGACCTTGCCAACTGGCTCAACGAGCGCAATACCGACTCGGTGACCTGGATTGTGAACACGGGCTTTACCCTCAAGAATGCAAACGGGCGCAACAGTGAGGCGTTGTTGCAGCCGCCATTCCGCCTGCGTGCCATGCCGCAAAAAACGCGCGGCGAACTGGAATTGCGCTACAACCACGAATTCCCGAGTCAGGTTCTTACAACGGGTCTGGAATACTCGCTGGACAATGGAAATACCTGGCAAAACGGCACCTATAGCTCGCGCGGAAGCATGAAACTGGAAGGTTTGCCCTCCCGGCAACTGGTGATGTTCCGGGTGCGGGCCATCGGCACGGGCCAGCGCCGCAGCAGCTGGACCCAACCGCTTGAATTGTTTTTGATGTAACGGAATTTGCGGGTGTTGTATAGGCGTACGGCTGTGCGTCTATACAACCCGCCTTGTTTCATCCGCTATGGATGGCCGGCATCGCGCCCTGCGTGGGAGACGCAACGTGTTGCGTCTCTACGATGCCCATTTGTTGGCGGGAAATGAATTATACATCGCGGGGACCGTAAGGCGGTACTGTTAGATTAGCCTCGCTTCGATCAAAACCGTTTCATACAAATTTCAATTCCCCCAACCATTCTAAAATCTAATATCATGTTTGCTCATTTCATGTAATCCACCGTGCGGATACGGGAACCGATCACCGCGCCCTGCA
>JAGWYI010000184.1 GCA_018969455.1 Bacteroidota bacterium
TGACTACTACCGATTACCTGGCACAAATTAACCTGCTCACGCAGGCAAAACTCACCCGTAAAACCCACGAAATCCAGGCCCTGCAGGCCCGGGAACTCCGCGCCGCCAAAAACGGCGAATAAAACATCCACAACCTGTGCATCCATTTTTTAAATTAAATACGATGAAACCAATCATTGCATGCCTCCTGGGCTTTTCCCTTTTCGCTTTTTCTTGTGCCCAACAGGCGCCCAAAGCCGATGCATACGGCAATTTCGAAGCCGATGAACTGATCGTAGGCGCCGAAGCCACCGGCAAAATCCTTGAACTCCGCATAGAAGAAGGCCAAAGCCTTCAGGCCGCTCAAGTTGTAGGCCGCATTGATTCTGCCCAATTGGTGCTCAAAATTGCCCAACTCAAAAACAGCATCCAGGCCATCGCCGCCAAAAGTCCGGCAATCGGCGCCCAACTCGCAGTTTTTGAAAAACAAATGAACGCCAGCAAACAACAATTAGCCACCCTCGAGCGCGAAAAAACGCGCATCGAAAACCTGCTGAAAAAAGACGCAGCCGTACCCAAACAACTCGACGACATCAACGCCCAGATTGATCAGGTGCACAAGCAAATGGACGTCATCCTGCAACAACGCAGCGCCTCCGACGCGTCTTTAAATGTGCAAAAAACCGGACTCCTTGCCGAAATTCTGCCCTTGCAAAGTCAAATCCTGCAAGTGGAAGACCAAATTGCCAAATGCAAAATCGTAAACCCCATCGACGGAGCGGTGCTCACCAAATTGGCCGAAGCGGGTGAAATTGCCGCTTTTGGCAAACCTTTGTACAAAATTGCCCAATTGAAAGAAATGACCCTGCGCGCCTACGTAGGCGGCGATCAACTCGGAAACATTAAAGTAGGGCAGGATGTGACGGTTTCCATCGACGATGTCGACCATAAAATGCGGAATTTGACCGGTAAAATCACCTGGGTGGCCTCCCAGGCAGAATTTACCCCCAAAATCGTCCAAACCCGCGACGAGCGCGTCAACTTAGTGTATGCGTTCAAAGTTCAGGTGCCCAACGACGGCAGCCTCAAAATTGGCATGCCCGCCGAAGTACACTGGACAGCTCCCGCCGGAAAATAAAAGCGCCCTATGCAAGCAATTGAAGTACAACAAATTACAAAAAGTTACGGCGATTTAAAAGCCCTTGACGAACTCACATTTTCGGTGGCGTCAGGCGAACTTTTTGGACTCATCGGCCCCGACGGCGCCGGTAAAACCTCGCTGCTGCGCATCCTGGCCACACTCATTGTGCCCGATAAAGGCTCGGCGCGAATTCAGCAACACGATGTAGTGGGCGATTACAAGTACCTTCGGAACATTCTGGGCTACATGCCCGGCCGGTTTTCTTTGTACCAGGATCTTTCCATCGAGGAGAATCTCGCGTTTTTTGCCTCGGTTTTCGGAACCAGCATAGCGGATAACTATCATTTGATCCAGGACATTTATGTGCAATTAGAGCCTTTTCGAAAGCGTCGCGCAGGCGCGCTTTCGGGTGGAATGAAGCAAAAACTGGCGCTTTGTTGTGCGCTGATCCACAAACCGGAGGTACTGCTGCTCGATGAGCCCGGCACCGGCGTGGATCCGGTGTCGCGCAAGGAATTCTGGGACATGCTCAAACGCCTCAAGGAATGGGGCATTACCATCCTGGTGAGCACGCCCAACATGGACGAAGCCGAATTGTGCGACCGCGTAGGGCTGTTGCATAAAGGTAAATTGCTCGCGCTCGACACCCCGGCCAACATTCGAAACAGTTACGACAAGCCCTTGTATGAAGTGCGTTCGCAGGATATGTACCGCCTGATCGGCGATTTGCGCCAGATGCCCGGAGCTTACAGTTGTTATGCCTTTGGTGAATACGCACATCTGACGCTGTTGCACCCGATAGACGGGGCCGAAATTACCATCCTTCAGTACCTGGAATCGCGGCAACACCGCGACATGGAAGTGCGCGCCACCCGTGCCGGTGTGGAAGATTGTTTCATCGCAAGTACACTTGACCAATAAACGCCCAATTATGGAAGAACCGGTAATTTTTACAGAAAACCTCACCAAAACCTTCGGCCGCTTCACGGCCGTCAACAAGATTTCATTCTCGGTGTACCCCGGCGAAATATTCGGTTTTTTAGGCGCCAACGGCGCCGGCAAAACCACTGCCCTCCGCATGCTCTCGGGTTTGCTCAAGCCCAGCAGCGGCATCGCGCAGGTAGCAGGCGTAGACGTGATGCGCCAGCCCGAGCAGGTGAAACGCCGCATCGGGTACATGAGCCAGAAATTCAGCTTGTACGAAGACCTCACCATCCGCGAGAACATCCGCTTTTACGGGGGCGTTTACGGATTGAAAAGGGCTGTTGTAAAGCAAAAAACCAGTGAATTGATCGATAAACTTGAGCTCGGCGCCCATGTCGACCAATTGGTGCGCAGCCTGCCGCTGGGCTGGCGGCAAAAACTGGCGCTTTCGGTGGCCATGCTGCACGAACCGCGCATCGTATTTCTCGACGAGCCCACCAGCGGGGTTGACCCGCTCACACGCAGGCAATTCTGGGATCTGATTTACGAAGCCGCCCACCAGGGCGTAACCCTCATGGTTACCACCCACTACATGGAAGAAGCCGAATACTGCAAGCGCATCAGCATGATGGTAGACGGAAAAATTGAAGCCCTCGATACCCCCGGACAATTGAAAAAGCAATTCAATGCCGAAAGCATGGATGAAGTATTCCGAAAACTGGCGCGTGGTTAAGCGCTTAAAAATCAAAACTTTATGAACCGTTTCAGGGCATTTATCATCAAGGAATTCCGACACATCCTGCGCGATCCGCGTACCCTGCTCATCCTGTTCGGGATGCCGGTGGCACAGGTGCTTTTGTTCGGATTTGTCCTCACCAACGAGATCAAAAATGCGGCCATCGCGGTGTACGACCCCGCTTCCGATGCTGAAAGCATTGAATTGACCCAAAAAATGGCCTCCAGCGGGTATTTTCGCATCGAACGCACCTTGCAAACGGTCCAGGAACTCGAGCCGGCATTCCGTCAGGGAAAAATCAAATTGGCCCTGGTTTTCCCGCCCAATTTCGGGCAGCGGCTCAACCACGAGGGCCGCACGCAGGTGCAACTCATCGGCGATGCCAGCGACCCCAACACCGCCACGACCCTCATCAATTACGCTTCCTCCATCGTTCAGGACTTTCAGAGGAAGCGCCGGGGCAGTGAGGCCAGCCAGCCTTACCGTGTAGATGTGGAATCGCGCATGCTGTACAATCCCGAAATGAAGGCCGTGTACGCCTTCGTGCCCGGCGTAATGACCCTCATATTGATGCTCATATCGGCCATGATGACCAGCATCACCATTGCCAAAGAAAAAGAAATGGGCACCATGGAGGTACTGCTGGTATCGCCTTTGAAGCCCATTCAGATCATTTTGGGTAAAACGACACCTTACCTGGCATTGTCGTTTGTAAATGCCATCATTGTGGTGCTCATCGGGGTTTTCGTGTTCGGGATGCCGATGATGGGCAGCATTGGCCTGCTGGCCCTGGAAACCACGCTGTACATGTTTGTGGCGCTTTCGCTGGGCATACTCATCAGCACCCGCGCGGCCGACCAGCAGACAGCCCTGTTTATGTCGGGCCTGGGCCTGTTGATGCCCACGATGCTGCTCAGCGGGTTCATTTTTCCGCGAGAGAGCATGCCCTATGTTTTGCAATTGGTCGGGAACATCATACCGGCCACCTGGTTCAACCAGATCATCAAAAGCATCATGATCAAAGGTGTCGGGATTTCGTATTTGTACATCCAAACGGCTGTATTGCTGGGCATGGCAGTGGTATTTCTGGCCTTGAGCATGCGCAATTTCAAAGATCGTTTGTAAAAGCCATTCACACTTCAAACCACCTACGGCGTCATGCGTACCGTTTTATATTTAGTTCAAAAAGAATTTTTGCAGATATTCCGCAACAAAACCATGCTGCCGCTCATGCTGGTGATGCCCATTTTCCAGATGTTGCTTTTGTCTTTTGCCGCCAATTACGAGGTAAAAGACCTGAAAATGCGCATTATAGACCTCGATTTGTCGGGCGCTTCCCGCGCCTTGTGCAGCAAGTTTTCGGCCAGTCCCAATTTCAAGATTCTGGCTTCCGGCTTTTCGGCAGCGGAAGGAATGGAAAGCATCGCCCGCGACGAAATCGACATTTTGCTTCAAATTCCGCCGCATTTTGAGCGCGACCTGTTGCGTGAAGGCCATGCCGGGGTAGCGCTCACCCTCAATGCCATCAACGCCACAAAGGCCGGCCTGGCCAATGGTTATGCGGGTGGCATCCTTCGCGACTTCAATGCCCAATACGTTTCGGAAAATCCGGTTCTGACGGCCACTCCACCCAATGGCCTCATTGAAGTGACTTACAGCAACTGGTACAACCCCCGGCTCGATTATAAAACCTTTATGGTTCCGGGCATTTTGGGCGAAATCGTGTCATTAATCATTTGTTTCCTGACTGCCTTGAACATCGTGCGCGAGCGGGAAATGGGAACCATCGAGCAGCTCAATGTGACGCCGATCCGGAAATGGCAATTTATTTTGGGCAAATTCATTCCGTTCTGGATCATTTCTTTATTCATCATGACCCTGGGTTTAACCATCGGCAAACTCGTATTCGACATTCCTTTATTGGGTAGTTTGTGGCTGGTTTTCGGGTTTACGGCGGCCTTTATGCCATGTGTGCTGGGTTTGGGCTTTTTGATTTCCAATTTTGCCGAAACCCAGCAGCAGGCCATGTTTACCGCCTGGTTTTTTATCCTGATTTTTATCCTGATGTGCGGCCTGTTTACGCCCATTGAAAGCATGCCCGAATGGGCGCAAAAAGCCGATGTGTTGAATCCGATTGCCTATTTTGTGCAGTTTATGCGCATGGTGCTGCTTAAAGGCGCCAATTTTCAGGATGTAAAGGGCATTTTTTATCCGGTGCTGGTATACGGAATCGGTGTAAATGCACTGGCAATTTGGACATATCGGAAGCAGGTTGCGTAGAGCCGCGCTGCAGCGCGGCTCTATCGACCGGGAACAACGTAATGATACGTTATAGTGTCATTTTTCAAATTAAAATAAGGTTTCGGCAATTCATCGTAATCGTACACCTTGTGTTTGGTGATAAACAAATTCTTGCGGTCCAGAAATTTGCGCAGGATTTCCGGGTCATCGGTGATCACGATGGAACGGGTTTCGCCGCTTTCGAGGGTGCTAAGCAACCAAAACTCTTCGGCCGAACCCCAGGTGTATTGCATTTGCTTCGATTCCGGGACGTCTTTTTCGTTAAAAATCAGTTTGTCGCCGCTATGTTCTTGTAAAAACCGCCGTTGCCAGGCTAGTTTTTCGGTGTAAGGGCGGTGTTGCAGGTAAATATGTCCCACCCGGACCCCAATGAGTGCAATCAGCGCAAGCGGTAACCAGCGCCCTGCTTTTTCAAAAGCCCCGGAAACGACCAGCGCGATTAATGTCATGGCGCCCAAAGACAAATAAAATTGCTCTACGTATAAACGCCGCAGGTTTTGGGGATCAGGAAATGTGACGTTTACGACCAGAATATACCCGACAAACAAGGCCGCATACCAAACCATGGCGCGGTATTTTTTGCGAACTGCCCAAACGTACAGAAGGCCTGCCATGGCCGGGATGAGGGCATAGTAGTCGGTTACAAGGTAATTTAAGAACATTTTATGGGTTGGAACCGCAAAATAATTGGGGAACCAGGTCACAAAATTCTTTAAGTTTTCCAGTTGGGCATCATCGTACCAATTGCGAAACAACTGGGATTTGATGCCATAAAACATCAAAAACGTGATTCCGTACCCCGATAAGGCCGTTCTTTCCGCTTTGGGTGTCTGCGCCAAAAGCAGTCCGAAGCCCGATACAAATGGAAACACCAGCAAAGGGTGCATAAATGCCAGGACCAACAAGAGTCCGGCATGGACCGGCAGAAACCAGGTGTTTCCCGGCCGCAGGCGACCGCTTTGCAACAAACCCAGATAGAAAATGAGGATGGAAAGGCCTTGCTTCAGCTCGGGCTGAATCCAGTAAAAAGTTTCATTGACCATCAAAATGCTGTTGAGCAGCAAGGCAAGGGCCCATAAGGGCTGTCGCACCCCAAACCAAAGCAGGACAAACAAGAGCGCATCCAATACCACAAACGACAGCGAGTAACTTTGCAGGACGATTGGGAGCGGCAATCCCAGTTTTACGCATACCAACGGGAACAATTGGGTGAAAAATGCGCCAAAACGGAATACCTGTATGGCAAACTGGCCTGTACGCGCGATGGAAAACAAATGAAAAGCGGGATCCAGCAGGATGGTGCGTTCTTTGTACAGGGCCGCCGCAAACGCAAACAGCACGAAGAAGGTGGCCAGACCGGTCCAGAGGATCCATTTATTTTTCATGGGTACTTCGAAAATAGTTGAATTAAATCGCAACATGAATGTTTCGATGCCCAAATATAGCAACGGATTCCGTTTAATCGGGTTGAATTGAGCCGGGTATGCGTTTTAGTTGAACGATTGGGTTTTCCGCAATGCCCGGTTATGTGCGGCAACCGACCGCATCAAATGTTTGTCGCCCTTCAGATCCAGGTAAATGGAGGCATAAAAACAGGCAAAATAGGCGCCCAGCAAGGGCAAATGTTGGGGTCGGTAAAATGCGGCAATGCCATATTGGTCGGTGCGCACCATGTAGGATGCCGAAACATATGTCCAGGCAGACAAGGTTACCACGCTGCACGCCATTAAAAAGCGGGACTCTATTTTTGAATGTTTGAATTGTCTGAATTCCTGAGAAACTTCCGGGATTTGCAAATTTAACTTGGTTTGTAATCGATGGGCCAAAAAACCTGATTTCCGGTACGCGGGCATGCTGGAAGATTTGTAAAAAACAGGATAATAATAACACATCCTGCTGCCCAGGTTGGTTGGCGATATTTTTCTGTCCCAAACAACATTGTGTCTTTTTCCTAAATGAATGGTTTCCAGTTGTCCATACGCGCAATTATGGCAAATAATAAATAGTACAAAAGAAAATGCGATTTGTTTCTTCATGGGGTAGAATTTTTGAAAGTGGCCTTTTTGGGAACAAGTGATTAAAGCTGTGGTCTTACAAACAATCTTAGTCAAAAAGATTGTTTTCCTTCATTTGATGAAATATCGGCCCTTTGGGATGTCTTGTCTTTGCCCTTTTTGTCCCCAAAAATGAAAAACATCATTTACTACTTTTCTTGCTTGGTGCTTTTGGCGCGTAAGGAGGGGGACCTCTCCGACGTGGAGTTTGTAACCGTAAGATTATCAGATGGTATCGAATATGGAAAAGTATACTTCGTCTCCTGCCCGCCGGGTTCGGTGTATCAGGCGTTTTCATAGGGGGGGACCTCTCCGACGTGGGGTTTGTAACCGTCAGATTATCATATGGTATCGAATATGAAAAAGTTTACTTCGACCTTTGGCCGCCGGGTTCGGTATATCAGCCGTTTTAGAGGGGGGGACCTCTCCGACGTGGGGGCTATAACCGTCAGATTATCATATGGTATCGAATATGGAAAAGTATGCTTCGTCTCCTGCCCGCGGGGTTTGGTGCTTCAGGCGTTTTCAGAGGGGGGACCTCTCCGACGTGGCGTTTGTAACCGTCAGATTATCAAATGGTATCGAATATGGAAAAGTATGCTT
>JAGWYI010000185.1 GCA_018969455.1 Bacteroidota bacterium
TTACCTACTTTTATAAAAATTATAGTCCTTTGCATCCGCTCTTAAATAAATGGGGCTATAATCCCAATATCATAGTGTTTATTTTTATACATAAACAACTAGAAGCCTTAGTATTCGCCATCTAACCAACCAAAAAGGGAAATCCTTGCATATAACAATTATATAAATTAAAATCCTTATGGCTGATACACAGCAAAAACTCACCCGTATCGGAGTCTTTTACGACGGCAATTATTTTCTTCATGTGAGCAACTACTATGCATACCACCACGAGCGTCGAAGCCGTTTGAGTATTGCGGGTTTGCATGAGTTTGTGCGCCAAAAGATTGCCGATGAAGACAACAAAGACTTTCATTTGAGTCAAATTGTGGATGCACACTACTTTCGAGGGCGTTTGAGTGCCCAGGAGGCAAGCGCAGAGGGCAACCGGTTGTTTTATGATCGTTTGTTCGATGATATTTTGATGATGGAAGGCGTGACTACCCATTATTTGCCTGTTCGTACGGTTGCCGGGTATCGACAAGAACGCGGCATTGATGTCTGGATGGCTTTGGAAGCCTTCGAACTTACCTTGCACAAGAAATTTGATGTCGTGGTACTGATCGCTTCCGACAGCGATTTCGTTCCGCTGGTCCGCAAACTCCACACCCTGGGTGTGCGTGTGATGCTGGTTACCTGGGATTACGAGTATTACGATGAAGAAGGCCGGCGGCGCAGCACAGTAACTTCCTCTTACCTATGGGATGAGGTGACTTACCCAGTAGCGATGCACAATGTAATTGACGATGCCACGGAGGATGATCTTTTCCCGGTTAGCCGATTGTTTGTAGAGCGCAAAAAAACCATTCTGCCTGAAACCCTTTCTGAAGAGGCGGTAGAAGAAGGAGAAGTTAAGCTCAGTACGGTTTTTAGCCTGAAAGATGGATACGGATTTATAACTTATCCACAAACCAACAACCTTTTCTTCCATTATTCGTTTTTGGTCGACACAGACTTTAACGATTTACGGGAAGGCGATACGGTTGAATTTACCATTTCAAAAAACGAAAGAGGGGAACCGATCGGCAAGAACGTGAAGCTGATCAAGTAACACATGATTTCAGTTTTTTGGTTTAGACGCGATTTGCGCCTGGACGACAATGCAGGGCTGTTCCACGCTTTGAAAGCAGAACACCCTGTATTGCCGTTGTTTATTTTTGACGCCAACATTCTCGGCAAACTCCCAAACCGCAGCGACGCACGCGTGTCGTTCATTCACCAAAGCGTTTCCGATTTAAAATCCAGACTGGAAAACCTGGGAAGCAGCCTGCTGGTGCTGTATGGAAATCCTGAAACGGTTTGGAAGGAGGTTTTGTCAAAATATCCAGTGGGCGCTGTATACACCAACCGCGATTATGAGCCTTATGCCCTGCAACGCGATGCAGCGGTGCAGCAACTGCTCAACAACATCCCCTTTCATTCATTCAAGGATCACGTGATTTTTGAAAAGGATGAAATTACAAAAGACGATGGCGGGCCCTACACTGTTTTTACCCCCTACAGCCGAAAATGGAAGGCCGCCCTTAAAACAGGAGTTGATTCGTTTTACCTGAAATCCTACCCCAACTCGGCGTATTTCCATCGATTTTATCCTTCTGTGCCCCTGCCTTTTCCTGATCTGGACCAAATTGGCTTTCAAAAGAGCCCGATTCCCTTTCCTGAAGCGTCTGTTGCACGTTCCCTGATCAGGAACTATGAAAACACCCGCGATTTTCCGGCCATAAACGGCACCTCGCGCCTGGGTATTCACTTTCGTTTTGGAACCATCAGCATCCGGGAGAAGGCAAGAAAAGCACTGGAATTAAACGAGATTTACCTGAACGAACTCATATGGCGCGATTTTTATAGTCAAATATTGGCCAACTTTCCTCAAGTGGCCGATCGAGCCTTCAAACCTGCCTATGAACACATTCCCTGGAGGGACGACCCCGCAGGTTTTGAGGCCTGGTGCAATGGGAAAACGGGCTATCCCATCGTGGATGCAGGGATGCGGGAACTCAATGCCACCGGGTATATGCACAATCGGGTGCGCATGATTACTGCCAGTTTTTTAACCAAACACTTGCTGATAGATTGGAGAAGAGGGATGGACTATTTTGCCGGCAAATTGCTCGATTTCGACCTCGCCAGCAATTCGGGTGGGTGGCAATGGGCGGCAGGGTGCGGTACCGATGCGGCGCCTTATTTCCGCATATTCAATCCGACCGAACAAACTAAAAAATTTGACCCCAATTACAATTACATTCGCCGTTGGGTGCCAGAATTTGGAACACCTGCTTACCCAAAGCCCATAATAGAACACAGTTTTGCCCGACAAAGATGCCTTGAAACATTTAAAAAAGCGCTTGCCGAGGGCATTTAAAAGGATTCGATCATTTCCTGCAATACTCCATTCAGATTTTTAATAGAGCCGGCCAAATCCCAATTGGCTCGGTTGCGTGGCTCTACCCGGTTGGAAATACTGCGTATTTCCATAAAAGGAAGGCCCATGGATAAACAAGCATAAAATACCGCAGCGCCTTCCATGGTTTCTATCTGCACTTCAGGATAGAGCGCTCTGATTTGCTCAATACTATCCTTGGATCCATGTACTTTATTGACCGTCAAACCTTTACACACAGGTAAAAAGGAAGCCATTCCCATTTCGGGGTGCTGCATTACACCCGACTGGCACCATTCAGGGTAATCGGCCATCATGCCCATTCGGTGCAGATCAGTAAATTGGCCGTCGGCCTCTTCCACGCCCAAATCGCCAAATTGCTCAGATCCGACAAAAAGGACCTCTCCAACCTGGATGGATGGATCGTACGCGCCCGCTATGCCCGCGTTAACCACCAAACTTACCGCAGGCGATTGATGGAGTCGTTTTGCAAGCGCCCAGGTGGTAGCTACCATTCCTACCCCACTCACCAAGGTTTCCACCCGAAAGGCGCCTTTTGAATATACTCCGGTTTGTTCCATGGTAAAATTTTGGGAAAGCCATTGCACGACAGGCGCAATTTCATAGGGTGTTGCAGAAAGCAAAAGCAGCAGCATTATCAAAAAGCCTTGTTTTTTTAAACGAAGGTACAATGGTACAACATATTGAGCCAAAAATCATTTATACCTTCGCGCGTCAAAATGCATGGGTTGTAAAACCAGCATGGCACAATATTTACAGCACTAAACAAACAACTATCAAATTTTCAAAACCGTTCATCATGGAGCAGCAACCGTGGTACACAACTTGGTTCGATTCGCCATATTACCACATTCTTTACAAAAACCATGATCAGCAGGAGGCGCAACTTACCCTCGACCGCCTGCTGAATGCCATGCAAATAAAACCTGGCGGACGCGTTTTGGATCTTGCCTGCGGAAAAGGGCGTCACGCAATTTACCTGGCTGGGAAAGGTTTTGACGTAACCGGTATCGACATTTCTCCGGCCAGCATTGCATATGCCCGGCAGTTTGAGCAGGAAAACCTGGCTTTTTACCAACACGACATGCGGCAGCCTTTCCGAATGCATTATTATGATGCCATTTTGAATATGTTTACCAGTTTTGGCTATTTTGAAACCGACGCCGATCATTTGAAAACCTTGATAAATGTTTCGAAACAACTCCAGTCATCCGGTTTGTTTTTGCTCGATTTTTTCAATTCTGTCTGGGTGCGCTCGGTTATGGCGCCAGAGAATCAGATTACGGTGGATGAAATAAGCTTCAAAATAAATAAACGAATTGAAGGCGGATCCATTTTAAAAACCATCCAGTTCTTTGCGGATGGCCGGGATTGGCATTTTCAGGAACGCGTTCGCTTGTTTGAACTCGAAGATTTTGAACGCATGTTTGCCTTGGCTGGTTTAAAAATAAAACAGTTGTACGGCACTTATCTATTGGATCCTTTCGAAGTAAAAACCACTCCCAGGCTCATTTTGGTTGCCGAAAAACCCTGAATCGCATGGCTTCCTTACTTTCCTGGGATATACAGTTGTTTCAATGGATTAACACGGGTTGGACTTGTAGTTTTTTCGACTTTCTCTTCCCCTTGGTAAGAGAGCGTTTGCTTTGGGCGCCGTTTTATCTTTTTATATTGGTATTTGCTTTACAGAACTATCAACGAAAGGGCATTATAATACTTCTTTTTTTACTGGCCAGTTTTGCGGCGGCCGATTTTAGCAGCAGTTCCATTTTAAAAAAGCAGATCAAGCGCTTGCGCCCATGCAATGAGCCGGCCATGGTAAATAAAATAATTTTGCGTGTGCCGTGTGGGAGTGGATACAGTTTCACTTCCTCACATGCTGCCAACCATTTTGCTGTAGCATTTTTTTTAATTGGTGTTTTTGGGAGCCTGTCTCGATGGATTCGTCCGGCTTTGTTGTTTTGGGCATCGTTGGTTGCACTGGCGCAGGTATACGTTGGCGTACACTACCCTTCTGATGTATTCTTTGGCGGATTGCTTGGCGCTTTTATTGGTTTCTGGGGCGCACGCGGGTGCAATTACGCGAAAAAAAAGTGGTAAAAAGCGGTCTTTTCTTTTATTAAGACTGCTAGGGTTTTATTCCGGTAAAGCGAACTACTCTGCCAATGCCATTGTGATAAAGGCCTTCATTAAGGTAAACTTCTGTTTCCCGCAATTCCACAATTGCGTAGTCTTTAAAGTCTGACTCAATTTCACGGGTAGAAAATAGCAATTCCTCGTTTTTAGGTCCGCCCACCTTCGCATTTCGCGTGTTATAATCGAGGTGTTTTTTACTAAAAGCCTCGAAAATCAGCACACCGCCCGATTTCAGGTAGCCGTTGATTTTCTTGTGAAAAGCAGATTTTGCGCTGGCCGGGAAATGGGCAAAAATGAGTGCGATGGCGTCAAATTTTTCCAAACCATAATCGAGTGTGAGCAAGTCTCCCACTTGATAATCTAATTTAACCTGTTGTTTATCAGCCAGTCGGAGCGCTTTTTTCCGGGCTTCCGGGCTCCAGTCAAAAGCAGAAACTTCCCAGCCGTTCTGGGCAGCAAAAACGGCATTTCGTCCCTCCCCCTCTGCGGGTAAAAGTAACTTGCCCGGAGGGAGTTTACTCAATTGTGTTTTGAAATACACATTGGGCAATTCTCCATAGGCATAGGCCTCCTGGCCGTATCGTTCATCCCAAAAAGCTTGCATAATATTGTTTACAGATTGGCTGGGTGTAGCGCAGGGGGCGGCACTACATTTTAATGTTTTTTATGTTTAAGACCTTGTTTTCAAGTTTCTTAAATGCGGGGCCAAAAGTAAACTGTTTACGTAAGCTCTTATGGATAATACTTAAATTTGGAAAATCGGTGACAAACAGGCATTTTCTCCCATAAACATGTGGTATGATTTTTCTGAAAAAATTTGGCAACAAACAACCATGCTATGAGGCAATGTATCTACCTTTGCACTCCGAAAATGAAGCAGCACCAATTACATGCACATTTCGGAATACCGGAATCCGGGCCAAAGCGCCGGGTTCCGGTATTTTTTTATCCTTTTCCAAATTTGTGTCCTAAAATCATCAGAAATGCCTAAAGATCCAAACATTCATTCTGTCCTCATCATTGGTTCCGGTCCTATTGTGATTGGGCAGGCTTGTGAATTTGATTATTCCGGTTCTCAAGCCAGCAGGTCATTGCGTGAGGAAGGCATCAAAGTTGCGCTGATCAATTCCAATCCGGCTACCATCATGACCGATCCGGTTACAGCCGATCATATTTATCTGTTACCCCTCACGGTAGACAGTATAGAACAGATTTTAAAAAAGCATCAAGAAGATCCGGAATTACCCACCATTGATGCGGTTTTGCCTACCATGGGGGGACAAACGGCCCTCAACCTTGCCATTGAAGCGGAAAATCAGGGTGTGTGGGAGAAATATCAGGTTCGAATGATCGGGGTGGATACTGCAGCCATTGAGTTGACTGAAAATCGGGAGGCGTTCAAGCAGTTGATGATTAAACTGGGGATGGGGGTTGCGCCATCCTACATTGCCAACTCCTATCTGGAGGGAAAGGAGGCGGGCCAGAAAATCGGATTTCCCTTGGTTATTCGGCCTTCATATACCCTGGGAGGCACCGGGGGCGGTTTTGTTATGAAGGAGGAGGATTTTGATGAGGCCTTGAAACGCGGATTAAACGCCTCCCCTACCCACGAGGTTTTGGTGGAAAAAGCCGTTTTCGGATGGAAAGAATTTGAATTGGAACTTTTGCGGGACGCCGCCGATAATGTTTGCATCATTTGTACCGTTGAGAACGTAGATCCCATGGGCATTCACACAGGCGACTCCATAACAGTTGCTCCGGCTATGACCCTTTCGGATACCGCTTTCCAGCGTATGCGCAGCGATGCCATGATGATGATGCGCGCACTTGGAAATTTTGCGGGCGGCTGCAATGTTCAGTTTGCACAAAACCCGGAAACGGAGGAACTGATTGCCGTGGAAATCAACCCGCGTGTATCCCGCTCCTCTGCCCTTGCCAGCAAAGCCACCGGATACCCAATCGCCAAAATTGCCGCCAAACTTGCCATCGGATACCGGCTCGATGAATTGAAAAATCAAATTACCAAAACAACCTCTGCTTTCTTTGAGCCAACGCTTGATTATGTCATACTGAAAATGCCTCGTTGGAATTTCGACAAGTTTTCCGGCGCCGATCAACGCCTCGGATTGCAAATGAAATCGGTCGGGGAAGTGATGGCGATTGGACGAAGTTTTAATGAAGCACTCCAGAAAGCCTGCCAAAGCCAGGAAAACAACCGCACGGGACTGGGCGCCGATATGAAAGAGTGGATTAAAACCGAAGATATTATGGAACGACTCGAAAAGGTATCGGATGACCGTATTTATCGGGTAAAAGACGCCTTGCGCCTGGGTGTCCCTTCCAAATCTGTCCAAAAATTTACCGGAATTGATCCGTGGTTTGTCGGACAAATTAAAAGCCTGGTTAAAATGGAAGACAAATTGCTGCGTTTTAACGTAGCGGAGGATATTCCTTACGACTTTTTTGTAGACATTAAGAAAAATGGCTATTCCGATGCGCAAATTGCCTGGCTGTTGCGTATTTCTGAACAGGAAGTAACCAGGCGCCGTAAAGTACTCGGAATTCGACGTGTCTACAAAATGGTTGACACCTGTGCTGCAGAATTCGAATCCAAAACGAATTATTTCTATTCCACTTTCGACGATAAAAATGAAAGCATTCGTACAGTCGGAAAAAGAAAAATCATTGTGCTGGGCTCCGGGCCCAATCGAATAGGCCAAGGCATTGAGTTTGATTATTGCTGTGTACACGGTGTTTTGGCCATCAAAGAATTGGGATTTGAAGCCATTATGGTTAATTGCAACCCCGAAACAGTCTCTACAGATTATGATCTGGCCGACAAACTGTATTTCGAGCCTGTTTTTTGGGAACATTTGGAGGAAATTCTGGAACATGAGCAGCCAGATGGGGTCATTGTGCAGTTGGGCGGACAAACAGCGCTTAAGCTGGCAGAAAACCTGGAAAAAAATGGCTGGAACATTGTTGGAACCTCTTTCAATGATATGGACATTGCGGAAGACCGGGGACGGTTTTCCGACTTGCTCAAAGAACTTGACATTCCATACCCTAAATATGGTGTTGCCCATGATGTGGATGCCGCGCTTGAAATCGCACGTGAAATACCTTATCCACTTTTGGTGCGTCCTT
>JAGWYI010000186.1 GCA_018969455.1 Bacteroidota bacterium
ATACAAGCCCGCATCCAGCCAAATGGCTTGCACACCCGGCTTAAAACCGGTAAGGGTATTGATCCCGAATATCACCGCCCGCAACTGGATGGAGATATAAGGAACAATACCCAAAACCGCTATAACCGTAACCAGTACGGCCAATTTGGAACTCTTGCCATACCGCGATGAAATAAAATCAGCAATCGAGGTGATGCGTAAATTCTTGGAAATCACAATCATTTTGCGCAATACCAGGTACCACAAGGGTGACAGCAAACTCGGACCCAAATAAACGCCCAAAAAGATCATTCCACCCGTGGCCGCCCGACCCACCGAACCGAAAAAGGTCCAGGCCGTACAATACACCGCCAGCGACAAGGCATATACATAGGGATGATGCACCACACTCACCCCCCGATCGGCCCGGCGATCTACCCGCCAGGCAATCAGAAACAACAGGGCAATGTACAGCAGCGCGCTTCCTACGACCAGACTTAATCCCATGCGGTGGCTAAATTTTCCGTTTTCGAACTACCAAAGCTACGACGACAATCAGTGCCAACCAAATGAAAAAAAGGTAAAAATACTGCAGGGGCAGGCCCATGCATAAACGCGGTTGATCAAAAATCCCCAAAACGGGATAGCTGAGCAGGACCGCAAACAGCAAAAACACGAGGATCAAGCGGCTTTCACGATCGTTCGACATACCCTGGCTAGCGCTTGATTTACAGGAAAATATGCGTTTGCAAGATGAGCTGGCCTTTGTACCCGCTTCGGGTGACATCGCCACCGGCAAGCGTTTGTACATAAACCGGGCGCGTTTGGTATTCCAGTGTGATTTTGGTATTGTGTCCGGTAATAAAATAATTCAAGCCCACACCGTACTGAAAGGATGGATCTTTCAAACGGTCAAATTTTTTGTATGTTCCGGTGATGTAGGGCATAAAAGCAGTGCCGTTTTTCAGTTTTGGCAACTGGTAGCCCGCCTGGGTGTAAAAAATATCGCCGGTGCCAATGGTGGGCTGGAAATTTCCGCCGCCAGCCCAGCTTTCAGCGAGTGGAGCAGGCGTGGTGTGGGTATTCAGAATGCCCACATTCCGGATGTAATTGGTGCCCATGTTGTTGTGGTACCAGGTTGCCAATACGCTCAGGGCCGAACCTTTTTCTTTGTTGATGGGAATATCCAGGAAGGCATCTACGCCGATGCACAGGTGATCCTGGTATGTGGAGTCGCGCCCGTCGCTGGATTTATACAAAGAAGCGCCTTTTTGGTGGTAAAAACCGGCGCCGATGTTGAATATGCGTTTGGCGCCGAGGTAGGAGCCTGCATAATAAGGCAATTTGTTGCTTTCTTTGTCTAAAAACATCCAGCTGAAATAACCCGCTTGCGACCAGGTCTCGGTCAGCACATTTTCTGCCACGCCTTTGCCTACTGCGAGCGGTGTTTTGCCATTGGCAAAAGGCTTGTTGAGGGCCACGCGGTAATCGAGTTTGCCCAATTGACCTTTGGCATAAATGCCCAGCTGGCGCGCAAACTGGTCGGTGGCATCGATGGTAGGCCAGTTGAAAATGGGCGCATCCAGGGTCATGAACGTGAGTGTGCTGGCGCTCGACATGCGGGAAATGCCATTCCAGTAGGTCAAACCTGCGCCCATGTACAATTTGTCTTTAAAAATTTCAAATTCCGTCCAGGCATCGTGGATGAACAACTGCGGTTTTTTGCCGCCATTGTTTGCCCCGGTGGTTGCCGTTGTCTGAAACCCGGCAGCAGAAACACCGCCACCGTCGAAACTCTGGTTGTTGATGCCCCAATGGGTCAGGATCATGGCACGGGGCGAAATCTGGGCATAAGCCAGGAAACGGGAGCGCCGCAAGGCAACATCCTGGCTCCAGGCGCTCACGCTGCCCTGGCTGCCGTCGATCAGGCGGCCTTTCACGTCTTTGGTACCCGGATTGTTTTGGGTAGCGGTCACCCAAATCTGGTGCCACATAATGAAGCGGATGTATTTGCTGCCGTCTTCATTCAGTTTGAGTGTGAGCGGTTTGTACGAATGGTCTGCCGGTTTTGGCGGCGGCGGTGCTGGTGAATTGGTGCTTAGAGTGGTTGTAGGTTGAGCATTGGCTAATGCAGCGCAAAGCAATGCCATAACAAGCGTATACAGGATACGTGTTTTCATAATGAATTGCCTTTAATCCTGCCGGCACATTTGCGGCGGTCAGGTATGTGAAACGGAAATTGCTGTCGGGAACAGGATGTGCAAAGCCTGGCCAGCCAAAGACAGCAGATTTGGCAGCCGGTTTTTTGGAAATTAAAACATTCAATTACAAGGAGTTATCTTTTTCACCTGCATGCCGCGCGCATACCGCTTGTACGCGCGCGGGTGCAGGCATGTATGAAGCCTATCCTTCCTCGATGACCACGTGGTCGTATTCGCCTTTCCAGGCGTACCAGCCAAAGAGGCACAATCCCAGCATAATGGGGGTAAAAATCGGGATGATGATGTACCAGAACATCTGGGTATCGAGCACGGCTTTGTTGTTTTTTACGGCTGCAGCGATTTCAACACCTGCCTGTTGCATCATGAGATACACCACGGCCAGTCCGAGCGCGATCCACAGAAAACCGCTAATTCTTTTTAAAGAATCCATATTTTTTTGTTTAAACGGGTGATTTAATCTTCTTGGGAAACGCTGTCTTTTTTCGATGGCAGATACAGCAGGCCGATCACAAAGCACACCGCTCCGATAACGATCGGGTACCAAAGGCCCACATAAGGATCGCCTGTCGGATTAGTGGTTGTTTTACTCGCATCGAACAGGCGGGTGGCGATAAAGGGCGTCAATCCACCGAAAATGCCGTTGCCGATGTGGTAAGGCAGCGACATGGATGTGTACCGGATGCGGGTCGGGAACAATTCCACCAGGAAAGCCGCAATAGGGCCGTATACCATGGTTACATACAGAATCTGGATGAATACCAGCAGCATCATAATCCAGAAGTTGGTAGCAGACAGCCATACCGTTTTTACACTTTCGGGTTTGGGCGCGGGCTTGGTTTTATCTGCCAGGACGGTTTTTTTCTCCACCAATTTGAAGGAAGTACCGTCGGTAAAGGCTTTTACCGTGGTGGTGGTGTACAGCGAATCGCCTTTGGCATCCAGCGCGGCAGTCATGTTCACGGCGGTGCGTTCGGCAATTTCGGTTTTGGCTTTGGTGTTGGCCAGGCTGTACATGGTTTGATAAATGGGTCGATAGGTCAAAATGGCCAGGAGCATGCCACCCAACATGATGGTTTTGCGGCCGATGCGGTCAGACCACGCGCCAAACACCAGGAAAAATGGCGTAACGAGCAGAATGGCAATGCACAACAAATAACGGGTTTGTTCAAATTCTACCCCGCAGGTGCGTTCAATAAAGGTTTGGGCGTAAAATTGACCGGTGTACCACACCACGCCCTGACCCATTACGGCGCCAAACAGGGCGAGCAATACCATTTTCAGATTTCCTTTGTTGGCAAAAGATTCTTTCAAGGGATTTTTGGATATTTTACCTTCTTTTTTAATTTTCGAAAACAAGGGAGATTCGGCCATCCGCAAACGGATGTACACCGAAATGGCAATCAGGAAAGCCGATACAATAAACGGCACCCGCCAGCCCCAGGCATTAAAGGCATCCACACCAACGGTTTTGCGGGTGGTCAGGATCACACCAAGCGACAGGAAGAAACCCAGGGTTGCAGTCGTCTGGATAAATGCCGTGTAATACCCCCGGCGATTGGAGGGCGCATGTTCGGCCACATAGGTAGCCGCGCCGCCGTATTCACCGCCCAAAGCCAGACCCTGGATCAATCGAAGGGTCAGAATAAGGGCAGGCGCCCCCATCCCGATGGAGGCATAGCCGGGCACCAGACCAATGGCAAAGGTGGACAAACCCATCAGCACGAGGGTGAGCAAAAACGTGTATTTGCGGCCAATGAGGTCGCCCAGACGGCCAAAAACCAGCGCGCCGAACGGTCGGATCACAAAACCGGCAGCGAAAGTGGCGAGCGCAGCCAAAAAAGCCGCTGTCGGATTGCCAGACGGGAAAAACTGGGTGGCGATAATGGGCGCCATCGCACCATAGATGTAGAAATCATACCACTCGATCAGCGTACCAACCGAAGAAGCCGTAATGACCTGCATCAACCCCTTGGCGCTCATGTTTTCATGATTTGCGGTAGATGTTTGCATGAGAATGTGCTTTTTAATTTCGAATAGACAATGGAAACGAAAAGTTATTTGGTTATTCAACCTGAAGACAAAAGTATACACACATCTATATATGTTGTTAGGTTTGGGTAAATTTTTTTTGAAAAAAATAAAAGATTATTCGTTTTTGGCACCATTCAGCCAAAGAATTGCAAGAAACCGCTTCGTTTACCGGTAAAATATTATAAATACAAAATCAAATGCAGGAAAAAAATGGGCTTCACTCCCCGATCGTCCGGATCAGGACTTCCAGAATTGCGTAGTAATCCGGCTTTGTGAGGGTGTAATAACTGTTCTTGCCATCGCGGCGCACCGAAACGATGCCGCGGTCTTTTAAAATGCGCAAATGGTGGCTGGCTACCGCCTGTTCAATACCCAGTTGCTCGTGAATTTCGGATACATTCATGGCTTGCTGCTTGAACAGCATTTCAACGATCAGCAAACGGTGCGGGTGTGCAATGGCCCGCAACGATTCCGTAGCCGATTCCAAAAATCCGAAATTTAATGGGCTGTCTTTCATGTATGGCCAAACGGTATGAATCCGCAAATGTAAGCACAGTTGCAGGCTCTTCCTGTGTTTCTGATTAAAAAAGCCGAAACAAGCGGCGCATGGTATAAAAACCCTTGCGAAAAAGGCGCATTTTGTACTTTTGCGCCTTATGAAAAATTATCTCGGACAAGGTCTTGGGCTCACTGCATTGGTTTGCCTCGGTATGATCGGACTGTATTTTGTGCCTGATGGCTGGCAAATCGGGAATTTCACCCTGCGCCGCATGGATGTGTTGTACGACATCCGGCCGGAAGATGCGCTGAGCATCGACACGCTCACCGCCCAGCCCTCCGACACCCTGGCTTATTTTGCCCCGGATACGGTGTCGGCCGAAAACCCCGTAACAGCCGACAGCACCATCAAAGCAGGTCCGCTGCCGCCTGTAGATTCCATGTTTTTCGGCAGCATCATTGAAGATTATACCCCCGATCAATCGGGTTTGCACCGCTTTTTCGCCGCCATTGATTCCATAAAATCGCATGGAAACACAGTACGGGTGGCCTTTTATGGCGACTCCTTCATCGAAGGCGACATACTGGTGGGCGATTTACGCGACACCCTGCAAACCCTTTGGGGCGGCGCAGGGGTGGGTTTTGTGCCCATTACCTCGGAAGTGGCGCGGTTCAAGCGCACCTTGCAACACAATTACAGGGGCTGGAACACTTTTTCGGTAGTTAAAAACCGCGAAGCGCATGTGCCATTCGGGTTGAACGGATCGGTATATTTCCCGCAATCGGGTGCATTCGTGCAGTATATGGGCGCCCGGTATTTTCATCATACCCAGTTCTGGCGCCAATTCCGGTTGTTTTATTCCGCCCAGGAAGGCGTGGGCATGCAATGGGCACGCAACACCGACCCTCCGCAAAATGTATTGCTTCCGGCCAAAGGCAACCAGCTGCAAATGTGGAGCACAGAAGCCAATTACCCCGGCATTTCAAATATTTCCCTGCATTTTTCAACGGCAGACAGTTTTCACGTATATGGCGCTGCCCTGGAAGACGGCCCCGGCATTTATTTCGACAATTTTTCGGTACGCGGCAATACCGGCGGTCCGCTAATGCGCATAAACCCGGCGCTTGTGCATCAGTTTGACCGCTACCAGCAGTACGATCTGGTAATTTTGCAGGTTGGCCTCAATGCCGTAAGCAATTCACTCAACAACCTCAACTGGTACCGCGCCGAACTGGATCGCACGTATGCACACCTGCGTTCCTGCTTTCCCGGGCGGCCTATCCTGATTATTTCCTTAGGCGACCGCGGCGGAAAAGTAGACGGCAGGCTCGCAACCATGCGCGGGGTGCCGTATATTGTGGCCATGCAACGGGATTTGGCCCGAAAACACGGCTTTTTGTTTTACGACCTTTTCCACGGCATGGGCGGACCCGGCGTGATGATTGCCATGGCCAATGAAAAACCCATGCTTGCCAATAAAGACTACACCCACCTGACCCACGAAGGCGGACGTCAGGTCGGCTATATGTTTGCCCGGCTTTTCCTGGCCGAACAAAGAAAAAACCACCAGCAAACAACACCACAATAAAACGCATACCTGCCTATGCCCACTGTAAATAATGCCGCTTCTTTCGTACGCGCTACCCGCCTGCGTTTCCTGGCCAGCATGGTCTGCATATTGTGTTTTATTGGTCAGTGTCAATCCCAGTTCCGCCCGCCGCAGGTGGATATCACCGAAGCAGATACCGTAGGCTACGCCTTCATCAACCAGGAAGCCAACATCATTGAAAATTACACCCACCTCTTCCCTGTTTTTAACAAATTATTGGAACAAAGAATTCAAGGTGGTCTGAAAATCAATATAGTACAAATAGGAGACTCCCATATTCTTGGAGATTTCCTCACCCGCGAGGTGCGCGAGCGCATGCAGCGCGCATTTGGAGATGCCGGCCGCGGACTGATTTTTCCCTATAAACTGGCGGGCTCCAACGGACCGAAAGATTTTTTGGCAGAAACCAATTGCCGTTGGCAGGGCGCCAATTGCCAACGCGACCTCGATGATTCAACCCCCTTCGGATTGTCGGGTTTTAAAATCGAAACCACCAATCCCAAAGGACTGCTCACTTTCCGATTGCGGGATACAGCCACAGCCGAAACCCGGCAGTTTACCAAAGTAACGGTGTTTCAGCGCAAAACCGCGCTCGATTTCGACCTCGAAATCCGGGATGAAAACACCAACCAGAAAGCCCAATTGTTTCTGGAAAACGAATTTGCCCGAACCTATTATTTCGACCGGCCTGTGAGCCAGGTAACCATTGCTGCCGACCGCAAAACCAGTCAGCAAAAATTCCTGCGAATTGACGGAATTGGACTGGAAAACGAACTTTCCGGGATTGTATACCATTCCATCGGGGTGAATGGCGCCAAATTTCAGGATTTTGCCCGCGCCAAATATTTTGCACGCCAGGTTTCGGAACTGCAACCCGATCTCATCATCCTATCTTTCGGAACCAACGAATCGCAGGGTAAAACCGAACCCAGCTACATTTACCGCACCATTGACAACCTGGTCACCCAGCTCCTCGACCAATGTCCGGGCGCCCGCATCATGCTCACCACACCCGCCGACTCTTACCTGCGCGGCAAAGGTTTTAACCCGAACATGCCCGTCACCAGCGCCACCATCCGCAAATATGCGCAAGACAAAGGATTTGCGCTTTGGGACCTTTTTAACCTCTCCGGCGGCGAAAATTCAGCCATCAACTGGAAAACCATGGGTTTAATGACCTCCGATTCGGTGCATTATACCAAAGCCGGTTATGCCGTTCAAGGCAAATTGCTCTACCAGTCGCTGATAAAAAGCTACAATGCCTTCGTGCTGGAACGGCCGTAGGCACTGCACGTGCCCAATTTCAAATATCGAAATAAAAAAAGCACCCGCCCGCTCGTTTCTGCCAGATTGTAGTGCTTCAAAGCCATGCC
>JAGWYI010000187.1 GCA_018969455.1 Bacteroidota bacterium
GGCCGTATTTACACTCAAATAGCACCTTTTGGCAACTTTGTAAGTGGTATCTCTGATTTCCAACATATAAACATATTGGGTATTTGCGGCGGCTGTGTAATCAATAAACCCCAATCCCATGGCACGGGCAACATCATAGGATTGTTCGGCAGCGAAAAGGCCAAAACTAAAGCGATTTTGCTGTTCTTTACTCGCATCTATGATTTCCATGACACTTGCATTTCCTGGATTAATGATAGAAAAGCCTTCCCCGTAAATGGCCGCAGCACCTAAATCCGGCCAATCGCTTCATTTATATGTTTTTTGATGCCACTTTCATCAATTTCATAATGACACTTTATCCTTTGAACATTTGTCCATACACGATCGTCCATAAAATCTTCCTCCATGTTAAGGTCAGAGACATATATAAATCATGCGCTAAATTCAAGTCTTTATCGAAACTGCTATTTAACCAAGACCTATGTGCGAAAATATTGATAAATTTTTCATCGGCAGACTCAAGTCTTATGATGGTGTTATTAAAGTAATAATCAGACACTTCGATATCTGATTTTTTGTGAAAATAATTCATTTTTTTTGCCTCGCTCCATATTCTTAATCGTTCTTCACCGTAAATTTTAATTTTACAAATTTTAAATGCTTGCTTGGTTGAAG
The DNA here is from genome assembly GCA_018969455.1 of Bacteroidota bacterium. Classification (GTDB taxonomy): domain Bacteria; phylum Bacteroidota; class Bacteroidia; order Chitinophagales; family Saprospiraceae; genus M3007. The sequence continues at coordinate 658 of JAGWYI010000187.1, forward strand.
GCGTTGCCTCCGGAAATTGGGAAATTCTGTTATTGTCCTCTTCAACCCTCATGTCCAAAGTTGTTACTTCATCATCGATGTTTTCATTGTAAAAAAATAATGAGCAGATTAACAACTTATAGCATTTGCCATCCTCAACTGAAACAAATATTAATAAATTATCGTAGGATTTGTTTGGCGAAAATAAGTTTTCCTCATTTCCCCATGATGATGTGTGCTGAATCTCGCCATTAATTAGACGCGACAAATCATTTAAAAATTGGTTGTTAATCTGAAAGTTGGTCTTTATTATGAACATTGTGAATTTATACCCAGATTTAAATGGATTTGAAGGATAGATGGATAAAAAAACTTGATTTTCAATGGATTATAAGCCAGAAGTTTTCATAACCACTTTGTGTTGACTATTTTTTTTATCCGCGATCATTTTGGAGTCCCAAATTTACAGTTTTTATTGTTAAGGTTTTGATATTTCCGTCGAGTAGGTTCTTCTGGACAGTTTGTTTATTAGTGTTGGTAGAATTTTTTAATTTTTACTTCATCATCTTCGTATTGTAAATAAATACTCGCAATGGGATATTCATCAATTTTTTCTTTTTGAGTTAATTATTCACTTATTAATTTTATGTAATATATTTTTTCATTGATTCTTTTTTATTTTGTTCAGAAGAATAATAAATAGCAAATTCTTCTAACTCTTTTTGGTTGGGGACTTTATGCGTCTTGTAGTTTTTTACAAATAAGACATGACCGTAAAGACTACCATCGTAGGTGAATTTATGTTCATATACAACATCGTGAAGATATACCAAATTTACATTTGGCTGGCGACACGACAGGAAAATCAACGAAAGGCAAATAAGAATTAATTTCCAATGCATATTTCGATGGGTGTTTTTGTTGAACACTTTCCGAGGCGAAAGATAGAAACAATCCGAATTTGAAGATACTGCTCGTCATGAGTGTTTTTAGGTTTTTGGCATTTTCGTAAAGCCGTTAATGGGCGGTTTTATTTATTACTTTGGGTAAAATCGCCTAACTTTTATCCTATCATTTTCATATTCCAACATGACAAATGCAATACAAAATTTATCGATTTCATCTTTTTGTGTAAATTCTTCGCGGATGAATTGAATATAATCAATTTTTTTTGCACTGTCATTATTGCAACAAACAGAGGCATAGTGCAATGCAAGTTCTTCTAATTCTTTTTGGTTTGGTGCTTTATCTGTTTTATAGTTTTTTGCAAACACGACATGGAAATAACTACTGCCGCCATATGTAAACATGTGTTTATAAACCGTGTCATGAAAATAATTCAGGTTTGTACTTGGCTGACGACACGACAAAAAAATCAACGAAAGGCAAATAAGAATTAATTTCCAATGCATATTTCGAAAGAATTATAAACTTGTGCAGCACGATCAGTTATAGGCATATAACAAGGAGAAAGTTAGTCCTCTCTAGTCAAATAGAAAAACACATCATGTTAAGTTATTATTAAGCCGCATATCTTCCGTGAAAGCAGCATTGCTTCCCTGTCTCACATAATGTACAATCGGAAATCGGAAATCATGTAATCGGAACTCGTAAATCCCCCCTACTCCTCCCCCGTAAAAAACGCCAAACGCTCCATTTGCGTGGTCTCGATGCTCAAAAAACCGAATTCCTGCATCACTAAGCCCCGGATGCGGTACAAGCCCCGGCCCCGAAACGGCACCTGACCATCTGCCCGGGGAAAATGGACGGTATCAAAAAATGCGCCGTTTTGATCGATCCAGGTGCCAAAATGCATGCGCTGCCCCTTGATGGTGCGGGTATCTTTGCGACATACATAATAACCCACCAGCATCACGCGCCGACCTAAGTGTTGGGGTAAATCGGCTGCGCAAAGTCCCAGGCCCCGGGCTTTTTCCTCGGGCGTAAGCAACTCGAAAGGGCTGCAAAGCGGAAAACCCAGCAATTCCATTTCATCAAAGGCATCGAGGGTAGTGGTCGCATCCAGCTGCGGCAGTTGAAACACCGGACTTTCGTCGCCAAAAAGGGTAGGGGTGTGCAGCGCGTTTTTTTCGGCGGGCGCCATCACGCGGTTGCGCTCCCACAGGAGTTCGGTTTTGCTCAGGCCGGTAAAACGAAATGCACCGATGCGAATCAGCAGTTCCAGCTGACTGCGCGCAATATTCACCCGGCGGATAAAATCCTCCAGGCTCCGAAATGGGCCGTATTGTTTGCGTTGTGTGACCAAATGCAGGGCATTTTGCTGCTCAAAACCCTTTAAGTGCACAAAACCAAGGTAAATATCGCTGCCTTCAATATGGGTCAGGTAGCCGCTGCGGTTGATGTCGGGTGCGTGGACGCGTGCGCCCGACATGCGTGCCTCGTGTACGTAATATTCGGTTTGGTAAAAACCACCGAAATTATTGATCACGCCCACCATGAATTCCAGCGGAAAATAGGTTTTGAGGTACAAACTTTGAAACGATTCGACGGCAAAACTGGCCGAATGGGCTTTGCAAAACGAATAACCGGCAAAACTTTCAATTTGTCGCCACACCTCGCGCGTAAGTTCGTCGGGGTAGCCACGCTGGGCACAATTGTCGAAATACTGCTGCTTCAGCCGCTCGAATGCCGAGGAAGAGCGCTTTTTACCTGTCATCATACGCCGCATCACATCGGCTTCGTCGAGCCCGAGTCCGGCGAAGTGGTGCAATATTTTCATCACATCTTCCTGGTACACCATGACGCCAAAGGTTTCGCCCAGGTGCTCGCGGAATACCGGATGCAGGTAATCGAAGCCGTTGGGCTGGTGAAAACGCTGAATGTAGGCGCGCATCATGCCCGATTGCGCCACGCCCGGCCGAATGATGCTGCTGGCTGCCACGAGGTGGATGTAATTGTCGCAGCGCAATTTGTGCAACAAGCCGCGCATGGCAGGACTTTCGATGTAAAAACAACCGATGCAACGGCCGCTGCGCAACTGATCGCGCACCTTGGGATCCTGTTTGATGCGCTCCACATCGTGTATTTCTATGGCTTTCCCCTGGTTTTTCCGCACCAGGTCGATGGTGTCTTTGATGTGGCCCAATCCGCGCTGACTCAATACATCAAACTTGTGAAAACCCCAATCTTCGGCTCCGTACATGTCAAAATGGGTGATCGGGAATCCTTTGGGCATTTGTTGCAGGGCCGTGTATTCGGAGAGCGGTTTTTCGGAAATGAGTACGCCGCCAGCGTGGATCGACAAATAATTGGGAAAATCGAGCAGTTGTTGCCCAAAAATCAGGATGTATTTGGCCCAGGGATGCAGTTGGGCATACAGGGCATCTGCCTCTTGCGCGGGTTGCGTGCGTGCGGGCGCGGCATCTTCCCGGTCTTTGCGGCCAGTCCAGCGCATGCTCCATTCCACCAGGGCGGGCAAATTATCGGAAATCAGATCGATGTCTTTTTTGGGCAAACCGAATGCTTTTCCGAGTTCGCGCACGATGGCGTGGTGTTGAAAGGTGTTGTAGGTAGCGAGGAGGGCCGTGTGTTCGCGGCCATAACGTTTAAAAATATAATCGGTTACGTCGTCGCGTTCGTCCCAGGAAAAATCAATGTCAAAATCGGGCGGCGAGGTGCGGCGTGGATTGATAAAGCGTTCGAAGTACAGGTCGAGTTCGAGCGGGTCGACATCGGTGATAAACAGGCAATAAGCCACGATGGAATTGGCGCCGCTGCCCCGGCCCACGTGGTAATATCCGGCCGATTGGGCATAGCGTACAATATCCCAGGTGATGAGGAAGTAGGCGGCAAAATCGAGATCGCCGATGACTTTGAGTTCTTTTTGGGTGCGTAATTGGGCGGCGCGGTGGTTTTCGCCGTAACGGCGGATGCAGCCCGAGTAGGCGAGTTTGGCGAGCAATTTGAGGTCGCCGTCTTTGCTGCCGGTAAAACTTTGTCGGTTGATTTGCAGCCCCGTTTCGAAGCAAATGGAGCAGGATTCGAGGATTTGGAGGGTATTTTGTACAATTTGCGGGTACAGGTGGAAGGCTTCGAGCAGTCGGGTTTCGGGAATGAAGCAATCGTCGGCGTCGGCGATGTCTTGCGGGCGCAGTTTGGTCACGAGGGTATTGAGGTCGATGGCGCGCAGGAGTTTGTGCAGGCGGTATCCGGTGGCGTCGGGGAAGGTGAGGGGTTGCCATACGACGAGGCGGTCGGGGCGTTGGAGCAGGGCGTGTTGGTAGAGGGCATGTACTTGTCGGGATCGGATGCCGATGAATTCGTTGTTGCGCAGCATGCCGAGCGGTTTTACCATTTGATTGTAAATGAAGTAGGTATTTTCGAGTTCGGGGGCTGTATCGGGCAGGGGTTTGTTTTCGAGCGAATGTTCGGTGAGGAAGGCGCAGAGGGCTGCCCAGCCTGCGTTGTTGCGTGCGAGGCCGACGTACAGCAGTTGGCCCTTGTCGTTGCGGAATTCGATGCCCAATACGGGTTTGATGCCCTTTTCGTGGCAAGTGCGCACAAAAGCAAGCGCTGCCGACGTGTTGTTGATGTCGGTAAGCGCCAGGCAACGGATGCCCTGGGCGCACGCGTGTTCCACGAGTTGCCGGGGCGAAAGCACGCCGTATTTAAGGCTAAAATAGCTATGTGCGTTGAGGTACATGGCTCAACACGGGTTTTCTCATGATCGTATGTGTATTAGAGTGCCAGCCCGGCGCAAGTCCCTTCACAGGCGCGGTTGGTACGAAATTGATTGAAAGGCGGGCGCTGTTTTATACTTTTCGTGTCAAAAGTACGGCGATTATGTTTGCCTAAATATTTTTAAAATAAATAGTTTTATTTTTGATAGGTAAAAGGCTTCTCTTTATAGGTGATAACAGGGGCAGGGGGGAAGATATGCGTTTGTTGCTTAGAAACTGTTTTAAATTTGTTGGTTACAAGCATCCTGGATTTCATCCCAATACACATTGCAGATACAGATTTTCCCGATCTCCGGGTTAAAATACGTACCCATCCGGCATGGTTGTTACCCGAAAACCTCCTGAAGGTAGGTCAGGAAACATAGAATATTGCTTGGAAAAGTATACGGTTTGGGCTTCGGAAGGGATGTTGTACACGAATAGGAAGCAAAAGATGTATGTTAATCGCATAATCGGTTTATGAAAAGCCCGGCATTCCAGCAATGCGCGGAATGCCGGGCGGATGAAACCATTTAGTGTTGAATGATCAATTTTTTACTAGCGATGGTGTGGCCATCAGTAATAATTTGTGCACAACGTTTAGTGGAATCTAATGAATGGGCCATTTAGAGTATGCTTATGTGGGTTGGTTATATTTTTCTGATATTCTACCCATGCGCCACCACCATTTTCTGAATTCCCAACAAATCCCCTTTTAGCGATAAATACCGCACGATATAGGTGCCCGGAGGCCAGTTTTGCGTAGGAATATGCAGCGTACCTTCTATTTTCATCGGCGTTGTATCCATCGGCCGACCTTGTGGATCATTGAAAAACAATAATCCAGGACCCTTTTGCACCTGAATTTGCACAGCTGCATCGGCCGGATTGGGGGAAATCAGCAGCCCGTTTGGAGCGGAGGCCTTGGGATGCTGGGTACCCACGGTGACATATTTCCCATCCTGACAACCCGGCTCGAAACAACCCAGGCTGTCCAATTTGAGCAACCAGGATTGAAATGTATAGTCGGGGTTCTGGAAAGCACCTACTGCAATGTAGCCACCATCATCGGTTGGGCGAATACACTCGAAGGAGGTACCGCCTAAAAAAGGCTGGTTTTTAATAGGCGTTTGGGCAAAACGCTCCCAAACAATTTCACCTTCTGGATCCATTTGAAAAATGTGAGGGAAAAGTTTGCTATCATAGGCAATAATGCCACCTCCTACCACATTTCCCGCTCGATTAGAGGTCAATGCAGGTAAATAAGTATATCCGCCAATATCCGATGCATACTTTTTCCACAATAAATTGTAATCCTTATCTAAAGCATTGATCCATTGCAGGCCTTCTTGATCCAAGGAAACAGTACGATTGGTAAATGCCAGCCGGTCATTACCAAGGGGCATCAGCCAGCCTTGCCATTCACTATTGCCCCAGTAAGGAGTAGGATAAAAGGTGTCACGCAGCACCTTTCCATTGAAGTCAATTTCCATGATACCGTAAGCATCATAAGGCGAATCCAGGGTATCAATAAATTTTCGGATTGCATTATACCCGACCATCAGGGTACTATCATTTTTTAAATTCAAGCCGTAGGTTTCATAATTTGCAAAACCTTTTGTGTGTGCTTTATGCCACAATTCATTCCCATCCTTATCTACCTTGATCAACCCTATAATTGCGTCTTCAGGTGTTGAGGTTCCAACCGCCAAAATAAAGCTTCCATCAGGTAGTTCAATGGCATTTCTACACAAATTAAAAGCAGGATGGTTGAATTCCGTTACCCATAAGGTATCGCCCCACCAGTTGGTTTTGAGCAGGTAGGGGTGATAGAGGTTTTTGCCTGCGCCTATAAAATAATCTCCCCAGATAAAAAAAGAACTATCATTAGGGTGGTAAGTAAGCCCATTGATCCTATTGCCACTCGGAAGCAGTTGTTTGGTATGCAGAAAATTACCTGATTTATCAGTAATGACCAAAACTCCACCTTGGGGTGATGTGGTTGAACCTTCAAATGTTGTAAAAGCATATCCATCCGGCATGGTTGTTACCCGAAAACCTACTGAAGGTAGGTCAGGAAACATGGAATATTGCTTGGAAAAATATACGGTTTGAGCGGAGATGAAGGAAATGTACCAAATTGATAAGCAAAAAATGGATGTTAATCGCATAATCGGTTTTAAAGGTTTCGGACTGAGCGTCCAAAGTGAAACAATATAACTTATAAAATCTTGGAATTGCTAAAACCTGCCCCCAAATAGAATCTATATGGAAGTTCTACAAATGTATTTTGCAATGCGGTTCAGTAATTTGGGAAAATACCCT
>JAGWYI010000188.1 GCA_018969455.1 Bacteroidota bacterium
CGGACCATATTGGTCGGAAGCGATACAAATGCGCTGAATAGCCAGGATTTTTGGCCAGTGCATGCGGAGGATACAATTCGGGCAAGGGTGGCAACCTGGCTCGGCCAGCAAGGTTTTCCGGTGGGTGGCCGGGTGCGCGGGCGGTTTATTTACCCGGCCGGAACCTTGTTTAAATTTGGCGCCTCTGGTATTTACTGGCCTTTTGTGGGCGAGGGTAATATTGAAGGAGGCCTGCATCCTTTGCGGAAATTGCCCGCGATGGCCCATGAAATGAGCCACGGCTATGGGTTTTGTGACGAAGGTGTTTGTAATTTTATTGCTTATATTGCCTGTGCCGACGATCCAATTGTGTACATCGCTTATTGTGCCCGACTGGATTATTGGAGTACTTTGTCGCATGCCTGCTGGCAAAGTGACCCGCAAGAATATGAAAAGTCATTTAAACCGAGCATTCCGGCGGGTATTTTGGCTGATAAAGCAGCCATTCGCAAGCAAAACAGTCAATATAAGGAATTAGCGCCCCGGCTGCGGTATCAGGTGTATGACTCCTATTTGAAAGCGCAAGGAATAAAGGCAGGGATGTTGAACTATGATGCGGTATTGATGTTGGTGCAGGCGTGGAACCATCATAAAATTTAAATTTTTCAAAACCTTGGATTTAAACATCAACCTTCGATCCATGTTGTTGCTGATCGCCATGCTGCAAGGTGTGGTGGCGGCTGGTTTATTGTTGGTACGTGGCTTGCGCCGTCAACAAACGGCCGATTTGTTGCTGGCAGCCCTCTTGTTTCAATTGGCTTGTTCCCTGATTGAACATTTTATCGGCTTCATGGGCGTGTACGACTATGCGCGCGAACATGGCTTTGACCTCACTTTTTTTCCATTCGACAACCCATTTTTGTATGGTCCCTTGATTTTGCTTTATGTGAAGGCGCTTACGGACCGTGATTTTAGCTGGAAACTACGGGATTGGGCGCATTTTGTTTTGCCTTTGCTGTATTATGTCGTGCATTTTTCCATTTGGTCGATGCCGGATGCGGCCAAGTTTCAATTTTTGGAAGAATCCATGGGAGGAAAGTGTATTCATTGGGGGCAGGAAATTGGGTTTTATGTGGTGTCCATCGTTTATTTGATCTATGCCTTTCAGCGTTTTCAATCTTATCGGAGTCTGATTGAGCAGGAATATTCCAATACGGGTAAAATTACGCTCGAATGGTTGCGCTTGTTTTTGGTGGCATTTTCGGCGTATTTAGGGTTTGATTTGTTGTTTTCGGCAGTGGGGCATGCGTTTCAGTTTTGGTATACCGGCTGGTATTGGCTCAATTTGACGCGCGCGCTTTTGTTGTATTATATTTCGGTGACGGGTTGGAGTTTTGCCCAAAAATCGAGTGTACAATTGGCGGTATTGGAACAGCGCAGCGTGCAAGCGCAGGAACCGGCCACCAATAATGCCATCGGAAAACGCACGATGGTGCCGGAAGCGGTTGAAAAACTTCGTCCACAATTGATCCAGTTTATGGAAACGGAGCGCCCCTGGCTTGATCCGGAGTTGACCCTTTCTGTTTTGGCAGAAAAAATGGGCTTGAATGTTTCGCAGTTATCATTTTTGGTCAACAACGGGTTTCAGCAAAATTTTAATGATTTTGTCAATACGTATCGGGTGGAAGAGGTGAAACGAAAACTGGCTTTGCCCGAATTTCAGCATCTTTCCTTGCTTGGGCTTGCTTTTGAGTCAGGTTTTAACTCAAAAGCCACGTTTAACCGGGCTTTTAAGAAGTTGACGGGCCATGCGCCCAGTCAGCACACAAGTCTCAAATCATAATCCGAGGCGCCTGGATGGGGTCTCAAATCATGCTTTGCAGCGATGCGAGGGGCTTGGTCGGCCCACTTTTGCGGTATCAATTCGCAAATAAAACTGTTGACCATGTACAAGCAAAGCATCCTTCTTTTTGCCTTTTTCTTTTTTCAAGTTTCCATTTTTGCCCAAAGCATCACAGGCGCCCTGCGCACCGGCGCAGGCGAAGTGGCCGAATTTGCCACTGTCAAACTGCTGCGGGCTGCCGACAGCAGTTATGTAAAAGGGATGGCCACCGGTGCAGATGGCCGTTTTCTGTTTTTAAATGTATCTGCTGGCCAATATTTGATCAAAGCGGAATTATTGGGGTACACCAATCTTTATTCTGAGCCGATTGCGGTGCAGGCAGACACGCACATCGAGGTACCTCCTATGACCTTTTCTGCCAATAATTTACTTCAAGAGGCGACGATAAGCGCCAAATTACCCACCATTGAACGGCAATTGGACAAAGTAGTGGTCAATGTGGAAGGTTCTACCCTGGCGGCAGGCAATAATGCCCTGGAATTGTTGCAGCGTTCGCCGGGCGTGGTGCTTACTCCCCAGGGTGCTGTAATACTGGAAGGTAAAGCAGGCGTTCGGGTGTTGATCGACGGAAAGCCTGCGCAGTTGGAAGGCGATCAATTGGTGGCTTTTTTGCAAAGTTTGCCGGGAGAAAGTATTTCCAAAATAGAATTAATTACCCGCCCTTCTTCCAAATACGATGCAGAAGGCGTCTCGGGCATCATCAACATTCGCTTGAAAAAGAACCAGTCTTTGGGCGTAAACGGCGTTGCAACGGCAGGCATTACGCAAAGCATTCATGCACGGCTACGTACCGGACTAAATTTGAACTATCGCCCCGGAAAGCTCAATTTTTTCGGCAATGCCAATGTGGTAGATGGCGCGCAATCGGTCGGCCAGGAAATTACGCGCCAAGCGGCGGGTAAAGTATTTGAGCAGACGAATCCCTTGATCGAACAATTTGGCGCCAAATCTTTTAAGGCGGGAGCTGATTTCTTTGCCAATGAACATCATACGCTGGGTGTTTTGGTGCTGGGCAACTATTACAACAATAATTCGCGCAAAGACAATACCACCCGAATCTTCCAGGAAGGCAAATCTTTGATAGACAGCACCTTGTATAGTTCCAGTCTGACGCCCAACAACAATAACCGTGTCAATTACAACGTGAATTACCACTATACGGATACCTTGGGCAATGAACTTTCGTTGGATGCCGACCGGATTACCTTTCACAGCAAAGGATCTAATTCCCTTGCAAATCAGCACTTTAACGCAGAGAATGTATTGCTTTCCCGCGATGCCTTGTTTAGCGACCTGGGTTCTGATATTACGATCTGGTCGGTAAAAACAGATTATGTCAAAACCCGCAAAAACGGCTTGAAAATCGAAGCCGGTGCGAAGTTGAACTGGACAAATTCCGACAATTCCATTCAAAGTACACGCACAAGCCATGGACAATCGCAAGCCGACCCTGGCCGGAGCAACCGCTTTAATTACGAGGAAAATATAGCCGCCGCTTATACCAATGTAGGCAAACAGGGACAAAAATTCAACTGGCAATTGGGTCTGCGGGCCGAACGGACCCGGGTTAAGGGCAAGTCGACCGATTTGTACGGGGCCGAATTGAACAAACCCGATACGGCCTATCTGGGGCTTTTCCCCACGGCGTACCTGCAATACAACTTGAAGCCGAATCATCAATTGGGCTTTTCCTACAACCGCCGATTGAGTCGTCCTGCCTATCAGGATATGAATCCGTTTGTGTGGCAAATTGACCCCTACACGAGCGAGCGCGGCAATCCTTATTTGCGTCCAGCCTACACCCATGCTGCGGAAATTTCCTATACGTATCGTTATGCCGCCAGTATTTCGCTCGGGTATAGCCGCACTACCAATCTGGTCAATACGGTTGCACGCCAGGAGGGCATTCAGGCGTACACGCAGCCGCAAAATTTGAATCAGCAGGATAATATTGGTTTGAATGTAAACCTGCCGCTGCCCATTAAATCATGGTGGGAGGGGTATGTATGGATGGGTGTTTGGCACAATCAGTATCGTTCGCAGTTGGCCAATACACGCTTGAATGCCGGTGCTTTCGGAGGTGGATGTTATGTTTCCCAGCAAATTACCCTAAAACAAGGTTATGGTCTGGAGGCTTCTTTTTGGGCGCAATTCCCCACCCGCGACGGTGTTTTTGTAAATAAAGGAATTGCAAGTGCTTCGATCGGTGCAAAAAAATCGCTGTGGAAAGATAAGGCCACCCTTAAAATCAGTGTAAACGACTTGTTTCACACCCAGCGTTGGGCGCAATCGGTTGATTTTGGCTCGGTACGCGGTTCCATGCGCAATACCTGGGAAAGCCAGAATGTGGCGGTAAGTTTCAGTTGGAAATTTGGCAACCAGCAATTAAAAACCCGAAATCGCAACACCGGCGGGGCGGATGATTCGGAAGGTCGGATCAAGGCCCGGAAAGAATAAATCATTTCAAATCATAAACATGCACAACCATGAAAATTTCCTTTTTTGGATTGCTCCTAATTTTAACCAATTGCATGGCTTCCCAACCCGGTGTTGCGCAAAAGCAGCGATCTAACCCAAAATCAATATCCTTTCGGGTGCACAACAACAGTGTTTTGCCGCACAAGTATGTCTTTATTGGCTATGAGCCAGGCCAGGTGGGCAACTGGACCAATTCGGTGTTGCTTTTACCGGGTGCTTGTCATCGGTTTAATTGCCCATTGGGAACCAAAATATACCTGGCTGATGGAAAGCAGGTTGATGTGGTGATGGGCGGCGGGAGTATTCGGAATGATGTGCCTTTTTTGACGGTGAAAGCAGCGGATGCGGGGAAGGCTTTTCCATTGCACAAGTAGCGGGAGGATGATTTCCGATTGGATTCGGGATGTGGGATTGAATTGTTGCCCGAACGCATCGGGGGGGGGCGAATTTAAAAAAAATTAGGGGCAGATTTTATAAAATCCGCCCCGATATATAGGGACGTCCGTAGAGTAGAACGGACGGAACGGCCCCCGCCCGCCAATGCGGGAGAGGGATATCTTGATGTTATTTTACCATTTTCAGCGTGGAAGGCGGGTTGTTTCCGGCTTGCAGGCGCAGGAAATAAACGCCGGAAGGCCAGTCTTTGGTACTGATTTCGTACACATATTCACCTGAAGCAAGGGTTCCTGCATTTTGCAGGTGCATGCATTTGCCTGAAAGATCAAATACGGCGATTTGCACTTCATTTTGATCTAAAATTTGAAAAAAGACGCGTGTATATTCTTGCACAGGGTTGGGCGCCAGTTGAACCTGGGAGAATACGGGATCTGGTTCATTGGCAGCGAGGTACAATTCGCCGGGAAACTGTACAAATTGATCGAGGTAGAGGCGGTATTCGCCGGGCTGGAAGGTAAGTGCCGCGGCGCTTCCGGTCACATTGAGTGCGGCGCCGGTGTAATAATCGTACCAGGTACCGGTATGCTGAAAAATCACATTGGCGGTTTCGGTTGTCGTAGTGGTATTTGAAACGGCCACTACATTAAAATTGGCGCTGTTGAGCCGCAGCGACCGGATTTTGCCCGTGCTGAGGTTGATGAGAAAATCGTTTGTAGCGAACACACCGTTTTGCGCGCGCAGGCGCAGGAGTCCGGCCGTGCGTGCGAACAGGACGCGGCGGTCGTGGTCGTTGTAAAAATCCCATCGGATGGGTTTGGGGCTGAGGCGGCAATTGTTGTTGACGGTACCATCTTCGCAGGTATTGATGGAAAAGTCGTAGCCCAGTTCGCCGAATTCCCAGAGCATTTTTGGCCCGGGTACGGTAAAGAGCAGGTTGTTGAGCATGGCGATGCGTTGCAGGGCGGTTGCGGTATTTTTCACGTTGTAATTTCCGCTGCTGGCGCCGTTGTTTTTCATATCCACCATGATGCGTTCTTCGTCGTGGCTTTCCATGTAGCCAACGAGGTGCGGAACCGACCAGTTGCGGTTTTTATAAGAAATATTGGCCAGGCTGGAGTTTTGGCTGGAGGTGCTGCCCGTGCCTACATCGCTGTAGGCGCCGTGCATATTGCCCCAAAGCATCATACCGTATTCGGCGAGTTCTTTTTCTTCGGTATTGTCGGCAAAATGCTCGAGAATCACAAAGTTGGTTGGGTCTTTCGACCAAATAAAATTGGCATAATCCTTCAAAATGGCGATGCGTGTAGCGTCGTATTGGGCGAAGGCGCTTGCATTTCCCAGCGTATTTTTCTGGGTGAATCCTTTGGAAAGGTCGAATCGGAAGCCGTCGACCTTGAATTCGCTGATGAGGTAACCGAGACAGTTTTTTACATATGCCTTGGTAGCGAGGCTTTCGTGGTTGAAGTCGTTGAACACGTTGAATTCGTGTTTGGGTATGGGGTTGAGCCAGGGGTTGTCGGCTGTCGGGCGGTTGTTGGCGGCATCCCAGTACAGTTGGGCGAGGGGGCTGGTTCCGGTAACGTGGTTGAACACCACGTCAAAAATGACTGCGATGTTGCGTTTGTGGCATTCATCGATCAGGTATTTGAGCGTCGAAGGGTTGCCGTAGTATTTATCGACGGCTTTATGGAAAGAAGGGTTGTAGCCCCAGCTGATGTTGCCTTCGAATTCATTCACCGGCATCAATTCGAGCGCGGTGACGCCGAGGCGCTGGAAATAGTCGAGGGTATCGGCGATGGTGGTGAAATCGTGGCGGGCGATAAGGTCGCGCACCAGCAATTCATAAATGGTCAGATTGGCTTTTGCGGGACGAACATAATCGCTTGCATTCCAGTTGAATGGTGTTTGTGCGGTTTGCAAAACCGACACAATGCCGCTGGTTTTTCCGGTGGGATATGCGGGAAGGTCGTAAAAAGTAAAGGGTGAAATATAGGGGTCGTTGGCGGCATCGAGCACCAGGGTGCTGAGGGGGTCGGCGATGCGCAAAGTTCCGTTTACCAGGTATTGAAAGCGCACCGGCTGGTTGGCGGGCAGGTTTTTCAGTTCGATCCACCAGGTATTGCCGTCTACGCTGCGGTTCATTTGATAGGCGGGGTCGAGTTGCCAGTTGTTGAAATCGCCGATGGCGTACACGATTTGTTTGTTGGGGGCGTACAGCGCGAGCCGCACGGTGCTTGCATTGATGTAATTGATGCCCAAATCGGTGCCTGCGGGCGGATCGAGCACGGTGACAGGTGCAGAAACCAGGTATGAAAAGGTCGAAGTGTCCTTTTCCGTGCCTGCCTCCGCCGTCATTTGAATAAGGTGGAGGCCATTGGCGGCAGTCAGGTTGGTCTGTATTTGCAGGCCGTTTGCTGTAGCGATTTGGGTCCCGTTGTCGAACAATTTGAGTGTGCTGGATTTGGAAGCTGCGCCATTGACAGGAATAACCGCAGCTGCGCTTGATACGAACGAAGCTTGCTCCGGACTCACAAAACGGGTTTGCAGGGGCCCGTTTACAGGATATACATCGTAAAAAATATCCGATCCGTCGCTGGCGCGGCCCACCGTACTGCCATTGGTATTGCGGAACACAAAAGCCAGTTTGAGCACCGTTTCGCCGCCCGAGATGTTGAAAAAGGAATTGATGTTGATGGTTTTGGTCCACTTATTGGGGCCGGCGGCGGTCATGGCGCCAACAGGATCCGCCACACCCCAGGTCGTGGTTACATGTTTCCAGTCGGAAGGGCTGGTGCTGAGGTTGGTGATCACGCCCATGTGCGCGTATACAGGACTCACACCTACGAGCGCAGCGTTGCCTTTGGTGGCATCGAAGGT
>JAGWYI010000189.1 GCA_018969455.1 Bacteroidota bacterium
GAATCATTGAAAGTGAGTTTCAAAAACTCAAACGCATTGTTTCTAATCCAACACCGTAAACACGTCACTTAATTTGCTTTACATGCTTCGTTGTATAATTGTTGATGATGATATGATGGCCCGCAAGAGTCTGGAACGTTTGTGTGCCAAACATGAAAGATTAGAGTTGAAAGCTGCATTTGAAAAAGCAACTGATGCAATTCGGTTTTTGGAAGCTGAAGATTCGGAAAATGCCATTGATCTGATTTTCCTGGATGTGGAAATGCCCGAGATGTCTGGAATCGAATTTTTGGATCAAATTCCGGTTATGCCGATGGTGATCTTTACAACCTCCAATTCAGAGTATGCTTTTGAAGCTTTTGAATACAAAGCCGTCGATTTTTTGAAAAAACCCATTTCTTTGCCCCGATTTGAACAATCGGTATTGAAAGCCTTTGAGGCAAGTCAGGCCAATCAGGCTACCACCGCCGAGGCTCTGGCCAAGGCCAATGAAATTTTTGTGCGGGAAGATGGACGGTACATTAAAATTCTCTGCGATGACATTTTGTTTTTTGAAAATGTAGGCGATTATGTGCGCATCAAAACACTTTCGGGACAACACATCATTCACGGAACCTTGAAAGCCATTGATGAAAAATTAAATGATCCGCGGTTTTTGAAGGTGCATCGAAGTTTCATTGTGCATCTGTCTAAAATTAAAGATATTGAAGAGAATACCCTGGTGATAGACAAAACCGTAATCCCCATCAGCAGGGCCAATAAAAGCGAATTGATGAATCGCTTGAAAATACTTTAAAAATGCCCAAAAAATAACACAAGTTATTGGTATTGAACCACAAAAGAACCGTACCTTTCGTTTGAAAATCTATTTGGTCTGCACCCCCCACTTATGCTGGCAGGCTAATTTTATAACAGCACTATGGCCCTGTATTTCGGGTAATTCGAATTCATAAGTTCGTCATTTTCTAACAATTGTGTCAAACACATAGCCTTTGCTTTTGGGCAAAGTAGCGCATTCATAACACCGCTTAACTCTTTTATTATGAATCAAAAACCTGAACTGTTGCTCGTAGACGATGCGCCGATGATGACGCGCTTCCTGTCGTTGTTCTTCGCAGAACAGTACACGGTGACAAGTTGCCTCAATCCGGAAGAGGCAATTGACTTAATTCGCAAAGGGTATCTGCCTGATATTATCGTAAGCGACCTGGATATGCCCCAAATGTCGGGTCTGGTTTTGACCAAAGTACTCCGTCAGCTTATGCCCGACTGCCCCCTGGTGGTGGTAAGCGGGTTGAAGGAAAGCAAACATCGTTTGGCGGCGCTGGAGGCAGGCGCCGATGATTTTCTTGCCAAGCCGTTTCATCCGGCAGAATTGCAGGCCAGATTGGAAAACCTGTTGCAACGCAGTGAGGCAAAAAAGGCTGAATCCCGGCAGTCGGCCAATTCCGCGGGCCCCGGGAATAAAGTAAAATCGCCTCCGTTTTCCCTTTCTTAAATTGAGAAATTTTCCGCGAGATCCCATGCGTTCCTTGATTTTTGTACCCCTTGTTTTTTTCAAAAATTGAAAATAGGCGCTAACCAGAATCCTAAATACTCCTTCTCGGGCCGTGTTTGGTATTATTTCAATCCGTCATCATGTACGCTAAAAGCAACAAACCCTTTTACGATTTTTTTAAAAGAGCCAGCGACATTGTTGCATCTGGCATCCTCTTGATTCTTGCAAGCCCGGTTTTGCTACTAATTGCGCTTGCGCTCAAACTGGAAACCCCAAACGGGCCTATTTTTTATAGTTCCAAAAGAGTAGGACGCAATTATCATGTGTTCAGCTTCCTGAAATTCAGGTCTATGAAACCCAATGCAGACCAACTGCTAAAAAAAATGCAACACCTTAACCAATATGACGACAGCAAGGTGGAGCAGAAGCCGGTGGAGGAAGTGGCTTACTCGGGGGTTATGCTGTTTTCAGATGAAGGTTGGATTCCGGAAGACAAATTGCTTGCCGAGGCCAAAAAAGCCGAGGAAAAACCCTTTATGAAAATAAGCAACGACCCTCGAATTACCAAAGTGGGACATTTTATTCGAAATACCAGCCTCGACGAGTTGCCCCAATTGATCAATGTGTTGCGTGGAGATATGTCGCTGGTTGGAAATCGCCCTTTGCCCTTGTATGAGGCCGAACAACTCACAACGGATGAGGCGGTTGAACGGTTTTCTGCACCTGCCGGCATCACAGGGTTGTGGCAGGTGACCGACCGCGGTAAAAAAGGAGTTAGCGCCGACAGCAGAAAACTGCTTGATGTCGAATATGCCCGACGCTACTCTTTTGGATTGGATCTTTGGATTTTGTTTAAAACACCTGTTGCGGCTTTACAGTCGGCCAACGTATAACTTATTTTAATCCGAATTGCTTAATTCTAAAAACAATGCGTTACCACACCGTTTCTTTTTGGCTGTTGCATTCCAATAAGCGGCATGCAACAGCCAAGCGGACACAAACAGAACCTTCATCTGTTATCGGAATTCGCTCTGGGCCATCGAATTTCTTAAGTACTTTTTGTATCCACTGGATAAAATACCCGGAAATATTGCCTATTTGAAATACAATCGTAGGCCTGAAAGCGGGGGAGCCCAATATTCCTGATTGGTTTGAACCAAAATCGGGGCACTATCTGCCAGTTAAGATTTAGGAGCAGATAAGAAAGATCTAGAAAAGATCGGACCATTTTCCAAACACTGTGAGATTTCATCCGATGGGCATGCAAAAAGGCAAATGCCTTGTGACTGCGGATGAAAACATGTTAAATTTGACATTCGATTATGTATAAATCGTTGTCAAATTAGATAAAATTGAATTAGGAAGCAATATTAAGGTCAATATGGGCTAGCCGGGGCGCAAACGAGCGCTCCGGCAAAGCTCAGACGGAAAAATCACACATATACATGTAGATTTTTTGCGATCCAAAAAAGGCTTTTTTATTGGAAACGACTGCTTTTTTAAGTGTCATAAAACATTGTAAACCAATATTATAAGAAATAAAAATAGAAAGTTTGCGTGTTTTATTCATGGTTTTAATCTCGGAAAACTGGCATTGTTAGGTCATATATTACCGATATTTTTGTCATGTAATTCAAAGCGAATGAGACAGCGCAAATGAGGTGGATGCATGAAACACTATGAACACACTTTTTTATGTCCTTCGAAACAAACACAGGCTCACAAGAATCCGGGAGCCAAACCAATGAAAACGAAATTTTGCCGTCGGCTGCGGGTGTGAATTGGGTAAAAGCGGAAGTTGTTTTTGGGGCGCCAAGTATGGGATGTGCCGGTGCCGGAATATGCAAGATTATTGCCAACGGCTTGAATATTAAGCAAACATGTACCAAAGTTTCTGCCCTTATTGCTGTAACAGAACCGGGCAGTATAATCATGCAATTTTCTAAAAAAAGCATGAAACCACGCTTCGAGGCGTTTCATTTTCGGGAACGCGTCTTCAGGGTACAGGAGTCATTTCTTTTACCGGAGTTCCTTTTGGTTCAATTGGCACTCAATTCGGCTCCTTACCTTATTAATCCAGGCATTTATCCGGTAAAAGAACATGATGATTGGATGATCGTTATCTTTTAATCCCCCCAGAATTTTTGGTTGTTACATCCATAACAACTGCTTCCTGCCTATAATCGCATTTACCTTTAATCCGCAGACTTTAATGCTTAGAAAATGTTATGTTGGTCAAATGGGCTGTTCTCTATGGAGTGCAGCCTGTTTGATTTGTATACTTTTCGCCGCCAGATTTTGTGCCTAACGATCTTTATAAATCATTATAAATCAGCGAAATCCATCCTGATTTATCCACAAAATCCGGCAAATCCTGGTATAGCTTTGGCATTCCATAAACTGATTTTTAGTTGTCGTACTTTGCCCAGTTGCTTTTGCTGCTTTTCCCGGTGTCCCATTGCTGGTTAATATGGTTTGCAGCAAGTGACGCACACAGATGTTTGGACAAAATCTGCTGATAAATAATATTTCTCAAGGCTGATCAGGAAAATTGTATAATTTTGCAAGTAAGCGGTTGGAAACTGCAGTTTTTGTAGGTTTTTCGCCATTTTTCGGCGGAAGCAATACTTACACATTGAAATATTTTATCCAATAATCATGAAAAGACTTTACCGTTTCTTTTTTCACCTTGGCATCTGGATGCTTATGGCCCTATCCGGAATAGGTTTTCTCTGTGCGGAAAATCCGGGGTGTACCAATTTGACAGGATTCAATCTGCCGCCCGATTTGTGCGCATTGTCTAACAAGCAGTTCAATGCCATTGCAGGCAATACTTCCACCAGCTTGAATTTTTCGTGGACTTCCGCTGACAGTCTAGTTAATCTGGTAAGCGACTTGGGTTTTTTGCGCATTGCGGCATGGGATGGAAACAACTGGGTAAACATCGGACAAAGCGCCGTAAGCGGTAATTTAACAGCAGGTTTTATTACCACCAACCCCGTTGTTCCCAACAACTACTTTTTATATAAATTTGCAGCGGCCAAACCTGAGGTTTTTGGTGTAACCGGCGGTGGTGCTTATTGCGCCCTTACCGATGCAGGCGTTCCTATTGGCTTGAATGGTTCGCAAATAGGGGTGAATTATCAGTTAAAAATCAACAACAACGATGTTGGACTTCCCGTTTCCGGCACGGGAAATGCCATCAGTTTTGGCAATCAAAAAACCCTGGGAAGTTATAGCGTGGTTGCTTCCATGGGATCGGCAGCATGTATGGTTTACATGAATGGTCTCGCAACAGTTAACAGCATCGTTTGTGAGGCCAATATATCGGATCCCTGCTCTTGTAAAAACAATGCGACTACACTCAGCAATGGGCAGTTTGATGAAACTGTACAGGTAAACGCCCCGGCAAACCAAAGCTGGACGGTGACAGCAGTAAACGGTTTATACCTGGGCAATAGTCCCGCCCCCCCTGCATCCCCCATCGCCATTCCTTTGGGCACGCCGCTTACTTACATAGGATCCAATACATATCAGATAAAAGGAATTCATGTAGATGCAATCGGGTACTCCATTACCGTATCCAATGGTCAGGGTACCAGCTTGAGCATCGGAAATACGTGTGCTTATCCCAATCCGAGTTTTATTCCCAATCTGGATGTGCCATTTTGTTTGTATTCCAATCCAATTACCTTGAGTGGAAACCCGGGCGACAATAATATACTAAGTCAAAACTTTACCATCAACGGCGTATCATCAGCCATTTTTAACCCCGGCGCCGGACTAGGCGCCTACACACTGATTTATACGGTAAACGGAGGATCCCCCAAGGCTTTCGGCCCCAATGATCCTGGCTGTATCCAATCCATTGAAAAAGTGGTGAATGTGGTATCCACGCCATCGGCTTTGTTTTGCAACGATCAAGTAAATGTTTCCATCGATGCAGATTGTAATACCCAAGTTTTGCCGGATGATGTGCTGGAAGGCTCTTATGGATGTTTGGATGATTATTTGGTAGAACTGGACCGAAATGCGCCATTTGGAAATGGCCCCTGGACCAATTCGACCTTGACCAGTGCCGATATCGGAAAAACCTATCAGGCGCGCGTTACACACCTGGGAAGCGGCAATTATTGTTACGGCCTTATTACAGTGGAAGATAAATTGCCTCCGGTGCTCACTTGCTCGGATATTACCTTGTTTTGTCCTATTACAAACTACGATCCCAATTATCTGAAAAATACGCTTGGTATTAATACAGCATTTCCAACAGTGAGCGATTGTTCCAATTATACCTTGACGTATGTAGATACCTGGAATGATTTGTCTTGCGGAAAGGGGTTTAATGGCGTTTCAGATTTGAGCGCTTATGTTGTTCGAAAATGGACAGCCAAAGACGCATGGAACAATAGTACCAGCTGCATCCAGTATTTGTACTTTAAACGTCTGCATATTTCCGACGTTTTATTTCCTGCCGATTACACGGTTTCCTGCAGCGCCTCAAATACCAGTACGGATCCATTGGTAACAGGAGCTCCCTATTTTTTAAAATTTGGCTTGAAATGGCCCCTGAATCCTGATCCCGGTTTTTGTGAAATGCAAGCCATTTACAACGATCAATACCTGGTAGATTGTGAAGGAAGTTACAGTGTGGTGCGTACCTGGACGGTGATAGACTGGTGTTTACCCACGTCGCCTACTCCTCCGGATCAAAACCCGATTACCTTTATTCAACAAATCAAAGTCGTTGACAATACAGGCCCCAATCTGGTTTGTCCGGCCAATTTGACTGTTTCGGTGGATGATAACAGTTGTTGTGGCACCATCAATCTGCCCGATGTGGTTTTAACCGACAATTGTTCGCGCATCAATTCGGTGAGCGCGATGGTAACCACTTTTGACCTTTACACCAACCAGCAAACAGGCATGTATACGGTAGCGGGTTCTGTAAGCGATTTCCCGGGCAATGATTTGAAATTGCCTGATACATTGGCCAATTACGGGTATACGCCTTGCCTGCCCCTGGGCACGCATACTGTAGTTTATGTAGCCACCGATGATTGTGGAAATACCAAAACCTGTTCTTTCAAAATGAAGGTGGATGATTTGATTCCACCTGTGCCTGTTTGCGACCAGGTTACCCAGGTCGCCTTGAATACCAATGGTCAGGCTGTAATTAATGCAACTACTTTTGATGATGGTTCTTATGACAACTGTGGAACGGTGTATGTCAAAGTTGGCCGTTTGAATTCTGGCAGTTTTTCCAATACCATAACCTTTTCCTGCTCCGACATTACTCCGAATCCTATTAATATTGTATTACGGGTGTACGATGTAAATCCGGGCTCGGGCAGCGTATCATCCACCACCCTGGAAGATCATGCAAACGACTGCATGGCCAAGGTACAGGTGGTAGATAAAATCAAGCCTGTTTGTACTCCGCCCCCCAATCTGACCCTTACCTGCGAATTATTTGATCCTACCCTGACGCCTTACGGAAAGGCCAGCGTAACCGATAATTGCTGTCTTAACAACAGCAAAGTATACATGGGACAAAAAGGCCTCAGTCATTCCCTGAACTACACTTTGTTTGATACGGTTTGCAACCGGGGAACTTTGATTCGTAATTTTACAGCTTATGATTGCTACGGCCAAACCAGCACCTGTTCTCAACGATTGGTGGTGGATTATACCCAGGATTATCTTATTCGATTCCCCAATGATGTACTAATAACAGCCTGCGATGGCACAGGAAATTACGGGACGCCTGTCTTTTTCGGAGAAGACTGCGAATTGTTGGGTGTATCCTTTGAGGATCAGGTTTTTACGGTTGTACCAGATGCCTGTTTTAAAATTGAACGAAGCTGGACCATTATTAACTGGTGTACGTTTAACCCGAATTTGGGATGCATCAATGTGCCCAATCCTAACCCCAATCCGATAGAGAATCATCCGAGCAATTTCCCGGGCCCAATCGTTTCCCCCTTGGGTACAGCAGCGCCCTGGGCTCCAACCATAGTAAAGATCAACCCGGGAGATGCCCAGGCCACCAATTATTCCAGCTTTTACGCCTCCAATGCAAATTGTTATAAATACAAGCAAATTATAAAAATTGCCGATTTGCAAGATCCCG
>JAGWYI010000190.1 GCA_018969455.1 Bacteroidota bacterium
CGTGCCGTAAATAAACCACTGATTGGCACTTTGATTTCTGAGCAACCAACTCAGCGGATCAAAAACGGCCGCGAGTCCCCGATTGGGTGTACCCACGCCCAAACAGGCTGGAAACCAATATAAACAAACATAAAAAGCCGTAAAAAGGACGCCCACAATCCATCCCCATATCCCCCGATTGCTCAGGCTTCTGAACCATACCCCGTTGTTTTTAATGCCTGCCGGGTGCTTAACATATTCTTCCCGGATAAAAAGGGCGGTGCCTGCACTCAGGAAAGAGACTGTCAACAAAAAAATGGCTCCCGGGGCAATGGCTTCATTGGTGCTCCACACAATCAGCAACAGGAGTAAACCCAGGCCGACAAGTGCCAAAGCGATTTTTTGCAGAGGGGTGGTATGCAAGGGATTGGGGTTGGAAATAGATAAGCTTGGGTTATTCATCGATTCAAAAAGTGAAGAACGGCACGGAGGCCGCGTTTTTGTTTCAATTGGATGTTTTTGTGGTGTTGCCGGTTGTACAAATCCACCAGTTCCGATTCATATTGTGGGGAGAACTCGGGGTCGAAATTGGCCAGTCCCAAGTTTTGTAAAACCGTTTCAATAGGACTTCCCTGTTCTATCCAGCGCAGGCACACCTCCTGGCGGTATCGAATGCCCATGAGGTTGAAGCCCAACACGGCGCCGCCAGACCGTAGGTAGTTGATTCGGATGCTTTTTTTGCCGGAGGGGTGTTCCCAGTACAGGGTTTCCTGGTTTTCAGGCAATTCGGGTCGAATATCGCCATATACCTGGTATTCAATGTCGAAAAACTTGGCAGAATTAAACCAAATACCGGGCAGGTAAGGTTTGGGATGGTCGCACAAGTTGTACGCGGCGGTTTCGCCCATCATACGTCCGGTATACCAAACTGCTTCAATGGCTTTTCGCCCGCTGGCGGGGAGGCTTAATTCGACACAATCGCCTGCGGCCCATACGTGGGGTATGTTTGTTTTCAAAAACGGGTCTACCAGGATGCCCCGGTTAATTTTGAGGGATGTTTCGCGCAGAAAATCCACATTGGGGGATACGCCAGCAGTGATGCCTACAAAGCCGCATGCGATAATTTCGCCTCTATGGGTACGCACACCAGCGCATTTTTTGCCTTCCAGGTCGGGCAAAATTTCGGCCAGTTCGGTTTGAAACTGCAATTGAATACCATGTTCTTCCAAATGTCGTCCTACCATTTGGGCTTCTTCCAGGGGCAAAACGCTGTGCCAATAGGCCTTTTCCCGCACCAAAAAGTGAACGGGTATTCCTCTGGAGTGAAACATTTCGGCCATTTCCACGCCTATCAGGCCTCCACCAACGATCACGGCACATCGTGCCTGCATGTTTTTACTATGTCGTTCCATAGCTTCCAGATCCTTAAGGTGGTACAATCCATGTACCCCATCCAGAAATTGTCCGGGCCATCCAAACAAATTGGGTTTAGAACCCAGGGCAAGCAAAAGTCGGTCGTATGGAATCGAATTTCCCAGATTGTCAAAAAGAATGCGCGCTTCAAAATCTATGCGTTCTATCCGGGTTCGGACGCGTTGAATTTGATTTTTGTCCCAAAAATGGTTTTCATACGGCTGCATGTCTTCCAGGCGCATATGTCCCATATAACAATACATAAGGGCCGTTCGGCTGAAAAAATAATCACTTTCCTCAGAAATTACGGTAATCTGATGGGTGCTCAATTTGCGAATTTGTCGGGCCGCAGTGATTCCGCTGATACCGTTTCCGATGATGACAATATGCATAAGTTGTTAATGCGAGAGGGTTTTAAATAATTTCCTAAAATTACTTGTTTTTAAACAGATTCCCACACTTCGATGCCAATTCCGGCACATAGTTGTCGGCATAACGACTAAATTTACATCCTTTTCTTGAGTATGCGACATTTGTTTTAGATGTTAGGCATATGACTTAAATAGTTTTTCGTTATACCTTGCACAACTTGTCGGGCTTCAATTTTTAACATATGTTCAAAATTTTATTTCCGTTTTTGTTAGGCTGTAGTTGGATGTTGCATGCACAACATCCGAAAGGATTGCAAGACCCTGCTACCGACTGGGCGGCAATGGTAGATCTCACCTTTCAGGCCGACCCCTTGGCATCACCGGAGTTTTGGCGCAAGGAATCTTCGCTTTCCATTTTGAAACTGAGTGCCGAGCAATATGGCATCCGCGATCTGCCCGATTTTTCTTTAAACAGCAAACTATGGCAGGCCGCTCGTTCCGGGCAATGGGAAATGTATGCCGATGCCGAACTAACCCGCCCACTTGCTTTTGAAGATGCGTTAAAAAAATTTATGCGTCCTGATACCTCCATTACCTTTGATCCGGAGACCTATGAGGAGCGGGTGTCTATCAACCTTGAATCGAAAAGACTGCCATTTGAGGCGCCGTTGGTACGGGTACGCCAATTGCTTACCTATCACAACACTACGGCCTCGTTCAGCATTCAAACCCTGGCAATTGCGCCCTGTTGGGAAGATGAACAGCCACCTTACTGGATGAAACTCCCCAATTATTTATCGGTACTGCCTGAGTCGGTGCTGGATGCGCCCGATATTTCCTGGGGAATCCGCTACACTACGGAGGGCAACAGCCCGACAGAGGATCGGTGGATAGAGTTGAAGAATACCACGGGCCCCTTGTTGCATCGGTTTCTTGATCGCATACGGCTTGACACCAGCATTACCTTGTACGATGCAGAAGAAAATGTGGTATCCAATACCAAGCGGCCATGTCTTTTTTCCTGTTTTGATACGATTCGGCAGTTCGACCCACAAACCTTCAAGGAGCATGTTCAGGTTGTGGAAACGGGCATCGATTTGGAGTTGCTGCATGATTTGCAATTGATTGAAACCTGGTTTTGGGATAAAAGTCAGAACAACCTGATTATCCGCTTGTGGGCGGTTGCGCCGCGTGTAGCCATGAACCGGCCAGGCGACGAATTGCAGATGCAGGCCCGTTTTTTCCGCAAATGCGAGGAGGAATAATTGGCGCGCCGGGTAAAATATTATTTGTAAAGACTTCTTAACCTTGGGATAAAATTTGGCCAATAAGGCTGGCGCTGAAAATGGAAAACATAAACCAGCCTAAAAGCCCTTCTGCCACCGCAATATAACGGGCAAATCCGCGGCCATGGCCATAACCCAGGGTGACAAATGCATTCATACTATACCCACACGCGTTGAGCCAACAACGCAGGGCGATACCGATCAGTAATATTCGCTGGGCAAAACTCAGCTTCCCCACAGTAAGGCCATAAAACAAATCCGACCAGTTAAATGGTAAAGGTTCCAGCGGGAAGAGCAGATAAATAAAGCCAAACAGCGCAATGATGATCAACGACATAAACAATGCCTTGCCCGGATTGACGCCATAATCGCAAAAAAGGCGCAAAAAGCGGTTGAGTTGCCATTCCGCAAAATCGTTCATCCGGTGGCTTTGGTTCCAGTTCCATCTCGATTTTCGGGTGATCAGGTCTTTCATTTCAATGAAACAGGCATCGTAGCTTTCTTCGTCGCCTGTATACTTATAGGCCCTCAACAATTGGTAATACACCTTGATAAGGCTGTAAAAATCATCTTCTGATTCTGCGGAAAGCGCGGTGGTTCCGCTGAACACCATTTTGCCTTCTGTTGCGATGGCCAGATGCCCCTGATCAAATTGATACCAACGTGCATCGGTGTTTTTTTCGGGCACATCAAAGCCCTGCATGGCTACCTTTTCTGCAAACCGGCATTTAAAAACGTTCAGGCGCTCTTTTACGCTGCAATCGGTAATGAGTAAATTGCATAAAAATGTGTCGCGTTCAAGGGTAAGATAGTCGAAATACCCAACACCTCCCAAGTGAATAAACGCGGTGGAATCCAATCCTTGCACAAAGCTGTTTTCCATTCGGATAGAGCCTCCCTTCAAGGCGTTCAGCATCAGGGAATGAATGGTAAAATTGCAGTTTTGGGTACTGAAATTCAAACCGCTGCTTTGGTTGCTGAGTCGGAAATCGCCTTCAAAATCGGATTCATTGCAGGTAAAATCATGAACATCTATTTGAGTGCCAAGAAGCCAGGATGCAAGTTCGCAATGGTCAAATATCAGATTTCCGGCTTTAACTTGGTTCAGGGTCAGGCCATTTTCAAAGCGACACGACTGCAAACGCCAGTTTCCACTGGTTTCTATGTGTTCGAAAAGAACCGATTGCTTAAAAACCAAACAAGGCCACACACAATTGGGGGCAATTGTTACATTTTCGAAATAAACTTTACAGGCAATCTGAAGGGTATCTGACCTGTTAAACGGGCCATTCCAGGTTCCGCGTTTGTTTTGTACATCTGTCCAAAACCGGTTTTCAGGTACATCAGGTATGATTTGCGCCGCCCGGAGGATATAAACGGTATCGGTACATTGGTGCATTTCCTGTAACAGTGCCTGCATCGTAACCCGACGCGGCGCAGATGCCTGTTGTGCCTGTAGCATACCTGGCAAACTGAAAATGAACATCAAAAATAAACGCATGTACAGATATTTGATGCAAATCTAAGGCAGGCTGCAATCTTGCGCGGCTTGTTTCGTTTTTTTGACAAAAAAATATTCTATGCGTTGTGTTCTGTTTATCGGTCTTTTGGTGTTCTCTTTTTCATTTGCCTGCCTTGGGCAGCAGTTTTCTACGGTGAAAACCACCAATGAAAAAGCTTTACGTGCCTACAACGAGGGGCAGCAGGAAGCCGCTCGAGGGCAAAATGCCATTGCTTTAGGGTATTTTGAAAAAGCGATTAAGGAAGACGCTCAGCTTATAGATGCCTACCTCTCCCTTGCAGATACCTACGATGCGCTTCACAACTACACCAGTGCAAAAAAATATTTTGTCAAGGCTCTGGAACTCGATACCCTATATGCGCCGCTGGCCTTTTTTCGCCTGGCTCAAGCAGAGTGGGAGCTGAATGAATTTGAGGCAGCCGCAAGTCATTTGCGCCGTTACCTTTCCAGCAAAAAAACCTATGCAGAAACGCGCTATAAGGCGGTAAAATTTTTGGCCAGTGCCGAATTTGCGGCTTATGCTACCACGCATCCGGTGCCTTTTCAGCCAGTATCCCTTGGTCCAGGCGTCAACTCTGCGGAAGATGAGTATTTTCCGGTCATAACAGCGGATGGCGAAACTTTGTTGTTTACCCGAAACGACCGAAAATTTGTAGGCGATGAAAATTTTTATAGAAGTAAAAAGGTAAATGGCATCTGGCAAAATGCCGAACCCTTGGTGGGGGTAAACACCTCCGACAATGAGGGCGCCGAATCCATCAGTCCCGATGGCACCTGGTTGCTTTTTACGGCCTGCAACCGTACGGGCGATGGCTCTCAGGGGAGTTGCGATCTGTATTGGTCGCAGGAAAAAGGAGGAGTCTGGAGTAAGCCCGTGCCCTTTAGCAGCAGCATCAATTCGAGTACCTGGGACTCTCAACCAAGCATCAGTGCCGACGGGAAAAGCATTATTTTCAGCAGTCGGCGTCCTGGCGGATTGGGCAGGGAAGATCTGTGGATTACGCACCGAATGCCAAATGGTAAGTGGACAAAACCCCGTAATCTGGGTGCGCCGATCAATACACCGGGCGCTGAACTCACACCCTTTTTTCACCCCGACGGTCGTACCTTATACTTTAGCTCAGATAGCCTGCCTGGAATGGGCCGTATGGATCTTTATATGACCCAACTTCAGGCTGATAGCAGCTGGTCTAAACCTGTAAATCTTGGCTACCCGATCAACACCGGCAAAGACGAAATTGCACTATTTGTGAGTCTGGACGGCAAAACGGCTTATTTTTCCACGGATCGTCCGGGAGGGCAAAAACTCGATATATACAGTTTTGAGCTTCCGGAAGCTGTTCGACCGCTGCCGGTTACCTACGCACGCGTGACCGTACGCGACCAAAACGGCCAGCTTTTGGCGGCTAAACTAGACATCCTTGATTTGAAGTCGGGAAATAACCTGGTCTCGGTTTCAACCCGATCAGATGGTTCGGCTTTAGCTTGTTTGCCTTCGGGTAAAGATTATGCTTTGCGGGTAAGCAAACAGGGCTATTTTTTTTATTCAGAAAACTTTAATTTGAATGATACAGCCAGTTTTTTAAAACCGCTGTTGCTTGATGTTCGCATGCAAGCCTTGCCCGACAGTACGGCCAGCATTCCTGCAAAGGGCCAGCCGGTGGTGTTGCGCAATGTTTTTTTTGCCACCGGATCGGCCGAACTCGCACCTGAATCAACCACCGAATTAGACTATTTAGCCAAAACATTGATTCAAATGCCGTGGTTGCGGATTCAGATAAATGGACATACCGACCAGGTAGGTTCCGATTCCGACAACATGGTACTTTCGGAAGCCCGGGCGAAGGCTGTTTACCAATATTTGATTGCCAAAGGGATCGTTGCCGATCGATTGCGGTACAAAGGATTTGGAGAAACCCGTCCATTACCCGATGCAGCGGATGATGAAGCCGGTCGTGCGCGGAATCGGAGAACGGAATTTGAGGTATGGTAAAAACCGTTATAACAGGCGGTAATTGCGGTATTCGCCCGGACGCCAAGCCAAGTAGCGTTCACAAATTCGGGTAAATCGGTCTTTCCAGGACCATCGGACCATAGAAGGATCACTGTGAAATTGCCAATTTATGGCCTTCACCCGCGCCTGCATGGCCTGCGGGTGCGCGCCTGTGAAACGTTCCAGGGGTTCGGCGCCATTGTAATCATATACGTTCAGGGTATCTACATGTTGAGATACCCAATTGTCGGAATGCCAAAGTTTGTTAAAATTTAATTGTTTTCGTTTTTGGGCATCGGGGCTTTTCACCCAGCCATAATGGTACACCCAGGCATCGATGAGGCGGACACGGAGTTTTTGGCGATTTTCCCAGCGAAAACCTTGGGCATCGCGGTAGGATACAATGGATTTATTGTTTCGAATGATGCGTATTTCGCGGCGATACCAGCGTCGGGATGCGCCGATGTAATCATAGGAACCGTAAAAATGTCGATATTTAAAGAGCAGGCCTTCTGTTTGGGGGTCATTTTTCCAGCGTTCCATGCTGGAACGGATGGTAGGATAATCCTGTTCGTGCAGGCATTCATCGGCTTGGATGTATATACACCAATCGTATTCGGCTGGGATGGCCTGAAAAGCCTTATCGGTTTCTACGGCAAGTACCCGGCCGCCTTCTCGAAGGGAATCGTCCCAAATTGTTGGAAGAATGTGAATTTTTGGGTCGTTGATGCGTTCTACCAAGGCCAGGGTGTCATCGTCCGATTGCCCTACAGCCACCACAAAATAGTCTACCAAAGGCAAAACCGATTGAATGGACTCGACAACCGGGTAATCGAATTGTACGGCATTACGAATAAAAGTGAATCCAGCAACTGCAGCCATATTTGTCTGATTGGGTAGGGAAAATAACCGGCAATATGGAGGCGAAGTTGCGGATTTTTCCGGTAGCAGCAAAACCGGGCCCAATTTCGATGCTGTATCTTATCCGGATTCATTCCAAACAGAATTATTCTTTGGTTTTCCATCAACGTTTTTAGCGCTAAACCGTT